>NZ_JBQCCN010000106.1:0-3945 GCF_051962185.1 Sphingomonas sp. | reverse complement strand
TATTTACGCTTCCCGGGCGAAGGCGGGGGCCCAGTCGCCGCGCATCTTGGGATGGGGCTGCGCCCTCGCCTTTCCGTTCAGTGGAACTGGGCCCCGGCCTTCGCCGGGGAAGCGTTTGGGGCGCTTCGGTCAGCTCTTCATCCGAGACCAGCAGGAAAGCATCGTCCTCCGCTTCCGCCAACTCACGCCCGCGCTTCGCCAATTCGGCGCCGAGCCTTTTCTCCGCCGCCGCCAGCAGCAATCTCTTGTCCGACGCGCGGGCATCCGCCGCGACGGTGAAGCGGAAGCCCTCCAGCGTGCCGATGACATGGTCCTCGACCAGCACCTCGCCGTCCTCGCCGATCACGACGGGAAGCGCGCCGGCATCCTTGCCGATCTGGCGCAGCAACGCGGTGGTGCGCTTGTCGACGAAGCGCTGGGTCAGCGAGGCGTGGAGCGCGTCGGACAGCCGCTCCTCGACTTCCGCCGTGCGCCTCGCCCAATGCGCCGGGTCGGCCAGCCAGTCGCCACGATGGGCGATATACGCCCAGGTGCGGATCGCCGCGACGCGTCCCGCGATCGTCTCGACATCGCCGGTGACGTCGTCGAGCCGCGCGACTTGCTCGGCGAACCAGGGCCCGGGGATATGCCCATTGCCTTCGCTCAGCCAGGCGTAGAGCCGCTCGACCAGCCGGGCATGCGGGTCGACGCCGAGCTTGCGAAAATCGGGCACGCCGCACGCCGCCCATAGCCGCGCGACCTGGCCCGGCGAACGGGCACGGTCGCGTACCCAATTCTCCTCGGCGAGCCGCTTGAGCACGGCGAGGTCGATCGCCGGCGGCGCGGCGCGCAGCACGCGATTGTCGGGCTTGGCCTCCAGGCTGGCGATCAGATCGTCGACCGAGCCGACATCGGGTTCGCCCTCGCGCCAATAGAGGAAGTCGAGCTTGGGGAAGTGATGCTGCTCGATCGCGTTGATTTCTTCGGGCGTGAACGCGCCGGGCCCGTCGGCGGTTAGCGCGCCGAACGTGCCGTCGCGCTGGTGGCGACCGGCGCGGCCCGCGATCTGCGCCATTTCGCTCACCGTCAGGCGGCGCTGGCGTTGGCCGTCGAACTTGCTCAGGCTGGCGAAGGCGACATGGCTGACGTCCATGTTGAGCCCCATGCCGATCGCGTCGGTGGCGACGAGATAATCGACCTCGCCGGCCTGGAACATCGCGACCTGGGCATTGCGCGTGCGCGGGCTCAGCGCCCCCATCACCACCGCGGCGCCGCCGCGCAGCCGCCGAATCATCTCGGCCACGGCATAGACTTCCTCGGCGCTGAACGCGACGATTGCCGAGCGCTTGGGCAGGCGCGAGAGCTTCTTCGCCCCGGCATAGGAAAGCGTCGAGAAACGCGGGCGATTGACGATATCGGCATCGGGGACGAGCGCCTTGACCATCGGCCGCAGCGTCTCCGAGCCCAGGATCATCGTTTCCTCGCGTCCGCGCGCGCGCAGCAGACGGTCGGTGAAGACGTGCCCGCGCTCAGGGTCCGCCCCGAGCTGCGCTTCGTCGAGTGCGACGAACGCGACCTCTCTCTGGAGCGGCATGCTTTCCGCGGTGCACAGGAACCAGCGCGCATCGGGCGGAACGATGCGTTCCTCGCCGGTGATCAGCGCGACCTGGTTCGCGCCCTTCATTTTCACCACGCGATCATAGACTTCGCGCGCCAGCAGCCGCAGCGGAAAGCCGATCATCCCGCTCGAATGCCCGCACATCCGCTCGATCGCGAGGTGCGTCTTGCCGGTGTTGGTGGGCCCGAGCACCGCGGTGACCGGGGAGGAGAAGGCACGCATGACGCTCTATAGATCGGCTGCGCGGGCGATTGGCGCAAGCGCCACGTGATTGACCCAGTATAATCGCCGACCCTGTTGCGAGTCCGTAAGTAAAGCCCCTTAGGGTCGACTACCGCACCGAAAAGTCGACCGATTCACCGATACTTAAATAAGTTCCGGCCAATCGGGGATTTGTCCCTCGCGCTGCACGGCTTGCCGCAGCCCGACGGCTCGTCGCGTCCGGTTAAATTGACTTTAACACCCCATGGGCACAGTCATTCGACCTGCGCCGGGGGTGGATCGGCGATTACGTATTCGGGGTCGTTTTCGTCGTGTTTCTGCGCAACGAGCATTATGAACAATCGGGAGGGGCCGCGCCCAGCTCGACCGGCCGCGCGCTCGTCCTCACTACTGAGCTGTCCTTCGCCGACCGGTTGCGCGCCAATCTCGCGCAGATCGATTGGACGCCCGACCTCGGTGCGCGGATCGGTTCGCGCGAATGGTTTCGCGGGCTCGCCACCTGCACCGCGCTGATCGGCGCGTGCTGGGCATTGTCGCCCGGCTTCGGCCAGCCGCTGATCGGCTCGTCCGCCGCGCCGCTCAAGGGCAAGGCGTGGGAAAATGCCCGTGCCCAGGCGATCGCGCCGCTCGCGCTCGGCGCCGATACCGGCCAGCGCATGGCGGCGACCGATCTCGTCCGTCCGCTCGCCGAGAATCCCGACCGCCCGACCCAGGCCTTCGCCTCGGCGATGAGCGACGGCGACAGTCTCGCTTCGGTGCTGCGCCGGGCCGGCATGCTCAAGGCCGATATCCAGCGCGTGTCGGATCTCGTTTCCGGCGCCCTGTCGCTCGACCAGATTCGCCCCGGCACTCGGTTCGAGGGCGTGCTCGGTCGCCGCGCGAAGAAGAGCGACCCGCGCCCGCTCGAACAATTGAGCTTCCAGCCGGCGTTCGATTTCCGCCTGACGATCAAGCGCACCGCCAACGGCCTGACGATGGACCGTCAGGCGATCGCGGTCGACGACACGCCGCTGCGCATCCAGGGCCTGGCCGGCACCAGCCTCTACAAGTCGATGCGCGCCGCCGGCGTGCCCTCGGGTGTCGCGGCCGATTATCTCAAGGCGATCGCGACCCGCATCTCGCTCAGCGGCGACGTCGCCGCCGACGACACTTGGGACGTCATGCTGTCGCAGCGCCGCGCCGCGACCGGCGAAGTCGAACTCGGCAAGATCCTCTATGCCGGCATCGACATGGGCCGCCGCAAGGTGCGGCTGGTCAAATGGAGCCGCAACAGCGACGGCGACGACGAGGATGACAACGGCGCCGGCAAGGGCGATTGGTACGACGCCAACGGCCAGACCGAGCGCCAGGGTTTCATGGGCTTGCCGGTCGCCGGGCGGATCAGCTCGTCGTTCGGCATGCGGATGCACCCGATCCTGCATTATTACCGCATGCACAAGGGCATCGACATCGCCTGTGCGTACGGCTCGCCGGTCTATGCGGTGTTCGACGGCGTGGTGAACTGGGCCGGCTACAAGGGCGGCTATGGCAGCTTCGTCGGTATCCGCGGATCGGGCGGCGTCGGCACCGGCTACGGGCATCTCAGCCGCGTGCTGGTGCGCAACGGCCAGCGCGTGCAGCGCGGCCAGGTCGTCGCATATTCGGGCAATTCGGGCCTGTCGACCGGACCGCATCTCCATTTCGAAGTCTATCGCGGCGACCAGGTGGTCAACCCACGCGGCTTCTCCTTCTCCAGCGTCGCGTCGCTGACCGGCGCCGCGCTCCGCGCGTTCAAGGAGCACGTCTCGGATCTGCTGTCGGTGCGGCCGGGGACGGGGCGCAAGTCATCCTGACAATTCTGCTGTCGAGCAGGGCGCCTGAATAGAATCGCGCGAAGGCGCGAAGGCGCGGAGGAGTCTCGCGCAGAGGCGCAAAGGGCGCCGAGGTCTCGAAGCAAGGACGGAACAACTCGTTCCAGCCGACGAATGGGTCTCGCTGTGCGAGGCTCTTTATAAACTCTGCGCTCTCTGCGCCTCTGCGCGAATTGACCTGCTTTTCTCCGCGCCACTACGCCTCCGCGGGAATCGAAACCTTCTTCGGGGAGAGGCTGTCCGCCGCGATACTATGGGGCGCCGACACCGACGATT
>NZ_JBQCCN010000105.1:0-16335 GCF_051962185.1 Sphingomonas sp. | reverse complement strand
TCCGGATCGCTACGCGGCGATCGATCTCCGTCGCCTGCGGTTCGCCACCAACCCGCCGACGCTCATCCTCGGCGGGTCGCAGGACGCGATTCTGCCGCCCGGGGCGACGACGAATTTCACGCGCAAGGCCAATGCCGCCGGGCTGGACGTCCGCCAGATCCTGTTCCCCTATTCGGGACACGAGTTCAACACGACCTACGACAGCATCACCAACCAGGCGCTGCGCCAGATCAACGCGCAATTCCTCATCGATCACCAGGCGGGGCCGAGGATCGCCCGACTGGTTCTGAGCGACTGATCCCGCACGGGCGGGACGCGACCGGCGCAATTGCATGACCTGCCCAGAGCGGGACACGAAATCCCGCGGGGCCCGGTCGCATTTCTCGCGCGAGGGCTCAGCGGCCCTCGAACAGCTTCCACACCTGCGGCCGGCCGGTCGGCCTGGGCCTGCCGTCGAGCCGTTGCGCACGAATGATGGTCACCGGCTTCATCAGCATCTGTCCCTTCATCGCGCCCTCGCCGCCCGGATAGGTCGGCATCGCCAGGATCTTCTTCACGACGTCCATGCCGCCGACCACGCGGCCGAACACGGCATAGCCGGGCGATCCCGGCCGCGCGTCCATATTGGGACTGGCGCCGACCATCAGCGAGAAGTTGGCCGTCCCCGAATTTGGATTGTCGTAGCGCGCCATCGAGATCGCGCCATCGACATGGTGCAGCCCGGTCTTGCTGGTCGGTTCGAGCGGCACCGGTTCGAGCCCGCGCCGCGCATCGGTGTCGATCCCGCCCTGGACGAAGCCGAGCTTGGACGCGCCCTTGCGCCGCGCCGCGCGATAGAAACGCGTGCCGTCGAGCCGACCATCATCGACATAGGCCAGGAAATTGGCGCCGGTCTTGGGGGCGTGCCGCACGTCGATCGCCAGCGTGATGATACCCGCCGAGGTGGTGAGCCGGACGCGGACGACGGGCAATTCGGCCGCTGCGGCCGCCTTGGGCGGGGCGGCCAGCGACGCGCCGCCGGAGGAAGCAAGCGCCAGTGCCAGAATTGCCGACATCGCGAACCGCATCATCATCTCTCCATTGCCCGATGATGCGCCCTGTAACGCCTGGCGCGCCGTCGGGAAGCCCCGGCAGGTCCGGCGGCGCGACCGAGGCGAAGATTGTCACGCCAGCGCCGGCTCGCGATAGCGATCGGCGACGTCACGGCGGCTGAGCTTGCCGTCGAGCGCGGCCCGCGCGGTCTGCATGTCCTGCCAATGCGGCAGGTCGGCATCGGCCAGCGGCGGGATGGTGATCGTCTCGCGGCGATCGAACCCGGCGAGAGCGGCATCGACGAGGTCGCCCGCGTCCATCACCCAATCGGCCGGGAACATGTCGATATCCTTGCCCGATCGCGCCCAGATCTCGGTGCGCGTCGCGCCCGGCAGCACTGCCTGCACGTACAGGCCCTTGGCGCCGTAATGCGCGGCCAGGCTCTGGCTGAGGTTCAACAGATAGGCCTTGGAGCCAGAATAGACACCGTCGAACATCTCCGGCAGCAGCGCCAGCACCGAGGCGATGTTGACGATCGCGCCTTCGCCGCGCGCGACGAACGCCTTGCCCGCGGCGCCCGCCAATACGGTCGGCGCGGTGATGTTGAGCGCGATCAGCCGCTCCGCCTCGGCCGAATCGACCGAGATGAGATCGCCGGTCATCGACAGCCCGGCGTTGTTGACCAGTAAGGAGATCGCGGAATCGCCGGCGAACAATGCGCCGACGCGAGCGAGGTCTGCCGGATCGGTCAGGTCGGCGCGCACCACCTCGATCGTGCGACCGGTTTCGCCGCGCAGCCGCTCTGCGAGCGCGGCCAGCCGCTCCTGGTCGCGGGCGACGAGGACCAGGTCGTAGCCGCGACGGGCGAGCCGGTCGGCATAGATCGCGCCGATCCCGGTCGAGGCGCCGGTGATCAGGGCGGTCTGATTGAGAGCTTGGGTCATCGAAAATCTCCTTCGCGCCCGGCACCAAGTCGAGCGACTTGCATTTTGATAGGAACGTGACTATCATTTTGCAATGGACACCGAGAAATTATCCGCCGGCATCTGTCCGGTCGGTCGCGGCCTCGCCCGGGCAGGCGATGCGTGGAGCATGTTGATCCTGCGCGACGCCGGACTCGGCCTCACGCGGTTCGACGACTTCCAGAAGAGCCTGGGGATCGCGCCCAACATCCTGACGCGGCGGCTGGCGACGCTGGTCGAGGCCGGGATGCTCGAACGTCGGCGCTACAGCGAGCGCCCGCCGCGCGACGCCTACGTCCTGACCGAGGCCGGCCGCGATTATCTGCCCATACTCCAGGCGCTGGGCGGCTGGGCGCGCAAGCATTTCGGCGAAGGCGCCATGAGTGAATTGGTCGAGGCCGGCACCGGGCGCGTGGTCACTCCCCTGGTGGTCGACGCCGAGACCGGAGCCCCCTTGTCCGACATCGCCGTGACGTTGCGCGGGCCTGACGACGCCTGAGCAAGGGACGACGGAGCTGCCGAAATTGGAGGAAGGACAGCTCCGTCCAAGGCGCTAACGAATGGGGCCGCCCCGCCCTTCGCCGGGGAGCGGCTGATCCGATTGCGATTGCGTCGCACGGCGCCGCGCGTGCCGCTCGCGCCACAACTGGCGGCGCTCGAACCGCTCCTGCGGCGTCAGCGGGCCGGCCAACGCGAAGCCCGGCGGCATCGCCCCGCCCTCGAGCCGTGTCGTCATGCCCAATTTGGGCGGATCGCCGCCCGAGGCGGCCAGTGCCGATCTGGCCTCCAGCCGCTGCTCCACCCGGACCGCGACGCGCGGATGCGTCGCCAGGAAATCGGCCTTCAGCCGGGCGATCGCCGCCTTGCGCTCGGGTGGCGGCAACGCCTTGATCCGCCGCCATTCGACCACCGCCGCCTGGCGCTGGGCGGACGGCATCGTGCGGAACTTGGCCAGCAATGCGCGGCGCACCAGCGGTCGTCGCGCGGGCAGGCCGGCGGCGATCCGTGCCTGGCGTTGCGCGCGCCATAAACCGGGAGCCGGCGGGGGCGCGAGCGTCGGCAACGCTTCGGGCAGCGCCGCGAGGGATTCAACCGCCGGGATCGCAGGCTTGGGCCTGGCCGTGCGAACGACATGTTTCGGTTTGCCGACTGGTGGCGCCGCGGCGATCCGCGTGATGCCCGGGATCGCGATCGGCAACTTGCCGAACCAGCCGGTGGCCGCCGCCGTCGCACTCGCCAGCAGCAAGGCGCCCGCGCCGATCAACACCTTGCCATGCGCACGCCAGCCGCCGCGCGCGCCGCGCCGCGGCGGCACGCGCAGGCCCGATACCGCGGTCGCGACCAGGTCGGCCGCGAAGCCGTCGCGCATCGCCGGCACCGTCACGCGGTCGAGCGCGGCGCGTTCCGCCGGAGTGAAATCCATTCCGTTCGCCGTCATGACGCGACCTCTCCCGTCAGCGAGGTCAGGCCGCGCGCCGCCAGCGCCGCGCGCATCGCCGATCGCGCGCGGAGCAACAGCGACTCGAACGCTTTGAGGTTCATGTCCAGCGCGTCGGCGGCCATCGAATTGGGTAGCTCCTCGTAATAGGTCAGCACGATCGCGGCGCGATGCCGCTCGCTGAGATCGCCCAGCGCCGCCAGTGCGACGCGGCGCCATTGTTCCTCCTCGACCAACGCGTCCGCGCCGCCCGCGTCGTCGGCGCGTTCCGGCGGTTCCTCGTCGCTGGCGAAGCGCCGCCGCCGGAGCCGATCGAGGCATTGGTTGACCGCGACCCGCGTCAGCCAGGCCGCGATCCCCGCTTGTCCCGGCCGCCAGCGCTCGGCCGACGCCCAGAGCCTGAGCAATGCTTCCTGCGCGACATCCTCCGCCTCCGCCGCATCGCCGAGCATGCGATAGGCGACGCGGTGGAGCAGCGCGGCATGCGCATCGACCACCCGCCCGAACGCCACGGCATCGCGCCCGGCGATCCGCGTCATCAACGCATCGTCGCCGCCATCCGCCGCGGTTTCCCGCGCGGCACTCGTGAACCGCATCAGCACGTGCCCAGCCTGATCCTCGCAAGCTTAACGCATGATGGCACGGAACCCTTCGCGGGCGTATCAATCGTCGATCCGCACCAGTTCCTGCCAGCGTTCCGCCAGGTCCGACCAAAACGGGATGTGGCGAACGGTGCCGATCGGTGCTGCCGGGCCATCGAACTCGCGCCGCCAGTAATCGGCGAGATCGGCACCATAATAGACCGTATCGAAGCCATACATCGACAGCACGGGATTACCGGATTCGATCGGCGTCGCGGGCAGAAAGCGGTGCCCCAATAGCGGAATGAGCTTGGGCGCCGCGGCCAGCGCTTGGCGCAGCACGTCGCGCCGCGCCGCCATCTCCCTCGGCCGATCGCCCCAATCGGGCCACCAATAGCCATGGTCGATTTCGGCCGACAGCATGTCGAACGGCCACGCCAACATCCCGCGGATGGCCTGGTTTTCGGTCGACCAGTCATAGCCGCCGACCAACCGCCGCTCCCGCAGAGCGGCGACCAGATCCGGCGGGAACGTCAGACGGTAGCGCGCTTGCGCATCATCCAATTGGTCTTGGGTAAAGCCGCCAGTCCATTCAGGCTGCAACATCCCCCATCTCCATCAGCACCGCCCATTCGTCGTCACGCACCGGCGTCACCGAGAGGCGCGACTGGCGCAGCACCTCGATCTTCGACAGGCGCGGTTCGGCCTTCATCTCGGCCAGCGTGACGTGATGTTTCAACGGCCGGACCGGCTTGACGGCGACCGAGGCCCAGTCGCCTTTCTCGCCGTCGGGTTTCCAGGTCCGGGTGATCTCCATGATCCCGGCGCAGGCCTTTTCGGTGTTGGAATGATAGAGGATCGCCTGGTCGCCGACCGCCATGTCCTTGAGGAAATTGCGCGCCGTGTAGTTGCGGATGCCGTCCCATTCGGTGCCGCCGTCGCGGACCAGATGATCCCAGCCATAGACTTCGGGCTCCGACCGCAGGAACCAATACGCCATCCGTCATCTCCCTACCTAAATCCCAAGTGAATATCCGCCTCAGGACACATTCAGCCCGACTCGCCTACATGGATGCAACAGGCTCGGACAGTCTGCGTTTAGTGTGGCGGAACCGAGTTGCTTGTAGATGGAGGTTCACATGAACAAGTTCCTGACCAAGGCGGTGCTGGGCACCACGCTCGCCGCCACCACGCTGGCTGTCGCGGCCCCGGCGGACGCGCAGCGTTATCGCCGCTGGCATCACGACGACGACACCGGCGCGGCGATCGCCGGCGGCATCGTCGGCCTGGCACTGGGTGCGGCGATCGCATCCTCGTCGGACAACGACCGCTATTATCGCGACCGTTGGTATCGCGACCACGGCTATCGCTACAATTACGACGATTATTATTATCGTCAGCGCGGCTATTATCCGACCGACGGCTATTACGCCTATCGCTATCGCGACTATCGCAGCTGTCGCATCGAGCGTCGCTACGACCCCTATTACGGCCGCAGCGTCCGGGTCCGCGTCTGCTATTGAGCAGCCGCAGAACTGAGCGGAACGGCGCGGGAAGCCTCTGCTTTCCCGCGCCGTTTGCTTTTTGGGCGATGTCGCGGCAATAGCGCGCGCCATGACCGATACGCCTCCCGATCACCTTTCGAGCAACCCTCGCAGCCCGTTTTTCGACCAGGGAGCGCTGGAGCGCGGCGTCGGCATTCGATTCAAGGGTAGCGAGCGTACCGATGTCGAGGAATATTCGATCTCGGAAGGCTGGGTCCGCGTCGCTTTGGGCAAGAAGGTCGACCGCCATGGCAACCCGCTGACGATAAAATTGTCCGGCCCGGTCGAAGCCTATTTCCATACCGGCGCAGATGACGGAGAAGACGCCGGCGAGGCCGAATAGGACGCGTCATCGAAGCGTAAAGCGCGCGCCTTATCCGCCCTCCCGCAACAGGGGAGACTGGGGATGCGCAAGCATGTGATCGTCGCGATGGCCGCCACCGCGATCGGCGGCGTGGCGATCGCGCAGCAATTGCCGACCGGCCAGGCCCTTACCCCGCTCGCCGCGCCGGGCGCGGTGTTCCGCCCATTGGTGACGCGCACCGGCCCCTATCCCGATTATGTCGCCGACGGCGCCGCGGCGATCGCGGTCAGCCCCGACCGGCGCGAGATGCTGGTTCTGACCAGTGGCTTCAATCGCTTCAACGCGCCCGACGGCAAGCTCGTGCCCGCGCAATCGGGCCAATATGTCTTCGTCTATCGGATCGACCGCGGCGACGCGCGGCTCGAGCAGACGCTGACCGTGCCCAATGCCTATTCGGGTATCGCCTGGACGCCGGACGGGCGCGGCTTCGCGGTCGGCGGCGGTGTCGACGACGTCGTCCACCTGTTTCGCCGCGGCGCCGCTGGCTTCGCCGCCTTGGGAAGCCCGATCAAGTTGGGTCACAAGCACGGCCTTGGCGTCGACGTGGCGCCCCAAGCCGCCGGCGTCGCGATCAGTCCCGACGGAAAACGGCTGCTCGTCGCCAATTACTACAATGACTCGGTGACATTGATCGATCTGGTGACGCGCGGCATCGTCGCCGAACAGGATCTGCGTCCGGGCAAGATCGATCCGGCCGCGGCCGGCCAGCCTGGCGGCGAATTTCCGTTCGCCATCACCTGGCACGACAATGGCCGCGCCTATGTCTCGGCACCGCGCGACCGCCAGATCGTCGCGCTCGATGTCGCGGGATCGACGGTCCGCGTCGCCAAGCGCATCGCCACCATCGGCGAACCGACCGCACTGCTGCTCGATCGCAAGACGCACCGGCTCTACGCGACCGAGGACAATGACGACCGATTGGCGATGGTCGATACCGCGCGCGACGCGCTGGCCGGCGAACCGCGCTTGGGGTTGCCGGACAGCCTGTCGGCGGGCCCGCTCGGCAAGGGCTTCAATCCCAACGGGCTCGCGCTGACGCCGAATGGGACCCTGTTGGTCACGTATGGCGGCGTCAACGCGGTGGCGATGGTCACGCCGCGCGCGACCGATGCCGAAGTGGTGGGCGTGGTCCCGACCGGCTGGTACCCGAGCGCGGTCGCGACCAGCGCCGACGGGGCGCGCGTGTTCGTCGTCAACCGCAAGAGCCCGCCCGGTCCCAATCCGAAGGGGTGCGCGCCCAAGCTCGCCGTCGCCAAGGCGCAGCCGACCGCGTGCGGCGCCGCCAACCAGTACATCTTCCAGCTCGAGAAAGCCGGCCTGCTGCAATTCGCGATGCCCGGCGGGCGGGCGCTGGCGAAGACGACCTTGCAGGTCGCCGACAATATCGGATTGCAGAACGCGGCGCAGCGCCGGGCCGCGGATGCGCGGATGGCGGAGATCGCCAAGCGCATCAAGCACGTCGTCTTCATCGTGAAGGAAAACCGCACCTACGATCAGGTGCTCGGCGATCTGGAAGTCGGCAACGGTGACCCCAGCCTGGCGATCCTGGGCGAGGGACTGAGCCCCAACCATCACGCGATGGCGCGCGATTTCGTCACGCTCGACAATTTCTACGATTCGGGCGAGCAATCGAGCACCGGTTGGAGCTGGACCACGGCCGCGCGCTCGGTCGACTTGCTCGAGAAGACGGCACCGGTGAATTACGCGGCGCGCGGTCTTGCGTACGAATCCGAGGACTCGGAGCGCAACGTCGCCACCAGCCGGACACTCGCCGAGCGACGCCAGAGCGATCCGCGCTTCCCCGACGATCCCGACATGCTGGCGGGCCCCGGCCTGCTGACCGCGCCCGATGCCGATGACGACAAGCTGCCGGGCCAGGGTTATCTGTGGAATGCGGCGATCCGCGCCGGGTTGACCGTACGCAATTACGGTTTCTCCGACGCCTCGGTTTACGACGCCGGATCGCCCGGCTTCGTCCCGGTGCTGCGCGAGCCGTTCAAGGACAAGCACGTGATCTGGAGCGCGGGCGACCGCGAGCTCGCGAGCCGAAGCGATCCCTATTTCCGCGGCTTCGACCAAAAACTGCCCGATTATTGGCGCATGCTCGAATGGCGGCGCGAATTCGACCAACAGGACAAGGCCGGCACCATGCCCGCGCTCACGCTGTTGCGCCTCAGCCATGACCATTTCGGCGATTTCAAGGACGCGATCGACGGGGTGAACACGGTCGAGGCCGAGATGGCCGACAACGACTTCGCAGTCGGCTCGGTCATCGAGCGCATCGCCAACAGCCAGTTCAAGGATTCGACCCTGGTCTTCGTGATCGAGGACGATGCGCAGAATGGCGGCGACCATGTCGACGCGCGACGCAGCATCGCCTTCATCGTCGGGCCATACGTCAAGCACCACGCCCTGGTCTCGACGCGCTACACCACGGTCAGCATGCTGAGGACGATCGAGGCGGTATTGGGCCTGCCGCCGCTCGGGCTCAACGACGCGCTGGCGACGCCGATGGCCGATGTGTTCGACCTCGGCCAGAAGGACTGGAGCTTCCGCGCCCGTGCCGCCGACGTGCTGCGCGCGACCAAGCTGCCGATCCCGGCCGATCGCTTCGTCGGCAAAGCGGTCGCCGCCAACGCCTGTCCGCCGCGCGATGCGGGATGGTGGGCGGAAGCGATGAAGGGCCAGGATTTCCGCACCGAGGACAGACTCGACACGCCACGCTTCAACGCCGCCTTATGGCGCGGGCTCGCCGATGGCCCGGAGCCGCAGGCGCGCAGCGGCGCCGATCTGCGCGCCAACCGGGCGGCATTGCTGAAGAAGGGCGCGGCTGGGCGGGTGTGCACCGCTTCTTAGGCAGCTTTCAACATCTCATGTGTCGCCGTCAGAATCGGACCACCCCGGCGAAGGCCGGGCCCCAGCTTCGGTGAATTCGAGATAGTACCCGCCGTCGAACATGCGTTGCGACTGGGCCCCGGCCTCCGTCGGGGAGGGTATTTTTTTGCCGGAAAAGCGATGCCTGGTCCCTAAGCCGGATTGACCAGGAACGTCACATATCCTCGGAAGTAGGGATTGGCCTCCAATCCCGGCGCCGGCTGCCACTCCCCGCCCTGCAGCAACCCGATCCGGAACGGCAGCTTAAGCCGATCGAGCTTGCTCAGGTACGCCCGATAACCCGGAATGACGTGCCGCCCCTGATAGATTTGCAGCACCGCCTCATCGACCACGCCAGCCAGCGCGTCGAGCCCCTGGGGATCGCCATTCGCGCTCCAGTCGAGCAACCCGGTGATCCCCAGCCGGCAATCGCGCGGCAAGCGCGCGCGCAGGCCGCGCAGGAAGCGCGCATATTCCTCGAGATGCCGCGTCCGCGCGTCGAAATCGATCTGCACCCCCACGACCCGATTGCCCGCCGCGCGCCAGCGCCCGAGCGCGGCGAGGAGTTGGTCATACACCGCCGGCGGCCAGTCGAGCGTCTCGACCCGCACCACCATCCACACCTCGCGCCCACCCAGCCGCGGCACCGCCGCACGCTGCGCCGCATAGCGAACCGGATCGGTCGCCTCGACTTGTCCCTGCAGCAGATAGAGCCGCTTCGCCGACGCCAGCGCGGGCTGCGCCTTCACGCCCGCCCAAAGCCAGACGGCGTCGTAGGTCGGCGTGCCCGCCCGTTCGCGCGCGACCGGCACGGGGAGTGCGGCGAGCGCCAGCGCGCCGAGACCGATCGCAGCGCGGATCACCGCCTACCAATAATAGCGCAAGTTCGTCGCCCAGCGCGACTTGGCATAATCGCCCTTCAACCGCTGGAACCACGCCTTGCGCACCGATTTGTCGACATCGGTTCCGCCGCACGAATTGTTGCCCGACGGGGCATAGCAATTGATCGCGCGATACAAGGCATAGGCCTTGTCGTCGGCGGCTACCCTGGGATCGGCGATGATCGACTTGTAGACTTCCAGCCGCGAATAATTGCCGCCGGGGAACAGGCTCCTGGTCCCGCCCAGATCCTCCTTGGCCGGCGAAGCATCGAGCGTGTAGCCGTCGAACCCGTTGGCGAAGAAAAAGTCGGCGAGGCACAGCCGGCCATGCGCGTCGCCCGGCGCCGCGACGAGATCGGCCACCGTGCGCTTCAGCGCCGGGCAGCCGAATTCGCCCAATTGGGTCGGCTTGGTGAACAATCCGAACGGCAATGGATCGGGGGTCTGCAAGGAGTAGATACTGCCGTCGGTCGGCGCATTCGCCGGCACCAGCGCCAGGTCGGTCGTGAAGTCGCGATAGACCCCGCGGCTCAATTCCTTGTAGAGCAAGGTGAACAGCGCGAGTTGGCGCTCCTGCGCCGCCTTGGCGCCCGTCGCCTGTTTGCGCAGCAGCCCGGCGTCGGCGACGTACATCAACAGCATGCCGCGCATCGTCGGATCGTCGACCGGCGAATCCGCCGCGAACACGCGTGCGAGCCCACCGGTCCGCTCGTCATGATAGGCGATCGCGAGTTCGATCGCCGAATGCTGTGCCTCGACCGCCTTGGTGCCGGGCAGCATCTCCAGCCAGAAGCCGCGCGCGTTGCGGTCGCCGACCGCGTCGAGCGCCATGCCGCGCAACATCTGGCGGCTGAACTGCACTTCGCTGAAGCTCGATTGGCGCGCGGCATCGGGGATCAGCCGGAGCACTTCGGCGGGCTTCTTGCCGACGTAGAATTGCTGCGCGGCGACCAGATAGTCGAACAGCGGCATGTTGCCGGCGAACGCCGCGCGCTGACCGGTGATCTGGTCGAGCGTGATCGGCGTACCGCAGCATCCCGCGCTGACCTCGCTGTCGGCCGTCCGCATCATCTTGAGGTCGATGACCGCGAGCAAGGTCGGGTCGGTGGTGTCCCCGATCGTCAGGTCAGGCAGCAGTTTGGTGTCCATCTCCTCGGCGAGATCGACATCGTTCAGCGCGCGCGCCGCCGCCGGCTGCGCGAACAAGGCGACATATTGCGCGGCGAGCGGGCCGCGCCGGCTGCCGAACCAATAGACCCGCCGCAGCAAACCGCGCGCGGACTCCGCATAAAGTCCCTTGGGATAATCCTTGAGATAGGCGCGCAAGCCGGCATCGGCGGCATCCACGACATTCTGATGGACGTTCTTGAAGTCCCTGGGGATGCCATATTCGTCGAACATGCCGACCTGGAGGCGGTTCACCTCGACCCGCGCCGTCATGTAGCGCGCGGTCTCGCGCAGCCAGGGATCTCGCGCGCCGCCCAGCCCGGAGAAGCGCGAGGCCGCAGTGTCGAAGTCGCCGTCGTAGAACGCCAGCGCGCCGGCCAGATAACCGGCGAACGCCTTGCCGACGGGCGATTTCACTTGCCCCTCGACTGCAGTCACCGCCGTGCCGTCGCTAGGCTTGGCGCAATCGGGGTTGATCTGGCGCCGCGCCGCGATCAGCGCCGCGCCCTCCCCGCCCGGCAGCCTGGCGGCATTGACCGCCGCCTCGAACGCATCGGCGCCGCTGCTCTTGCTGAGGCAACGCGAGCCCTCGCCCGAACTATACTCGCTGTCGGCGTTTTCGGGGCGGATGACGAGCCAGCCCGAGAAGGTCCGCCAATCGAACAATGCGCCGAGCGGCGGCGGCGGAGTCCCTTTCCCCGGCCGGGGCAGCGAGCCGCGCCGGTCGAACAACAACATCGTCAGATTGGTCCGCGTGTCGTTGCCCGGCCCGAGCAGCGCCATGTCGTCGCACCCGGAGAGATTGGCATGCCGCAACCGCCACGACGGCGAACATTCGAAATCGCCGCTGGCGCCGGCGGGCAGCGGCAGGGCGAAACAGACGGCGACAGCGGCAAGCGAAACGCAAAGACGACGCATGACGAGAACCCCCGGCGAATGACGAAGCGGTAAAAATGCCACGCGGTCAGAACCTTGCCTAGGAGATTTGCGTCATCCGGCCGCTCTTGCCGCGCTGTTGCCCGATCGCCATATCACGAAGGTCGTTGCGGGCACGACCCGGCAGATAGTGGATCAGTTTGAAAATCAGGGATGAAGATGCCGCCTTGGCATGCCATATAGCTGGCATGGCTATCGAGGATCACCCCAAATTTCCAGAATGGGCTGACGCCCTAGACCGGCTGAAGGAAGCCAAGGACGCACTTCAACCGGCCGTCGCCTTCGGCGAAGGGCCAATTGTGGTGGAGAGGTTGCGCGGAAACGTGATCGCTGCCCAGCTTCATTTCCACAAGGTGTCGGACGAGATCGATGTCTAAGACACCCAAACGCCCCCGCGATCCGAACCAGCTGGCGAAGCTGATTACCGATATCGCGACGGGCGAAGTCGAAGAGGGCGAAGTCAGCGCCACCGTCCAACGCGCGTCGAAGGCTGGGACTGTCGGCGGTCCTGCGCGGGCCAAAGCCCTCACACCGGCACAGCGAGCCGAAATTGCCAGTATCGCGGCTTCTGCCCGGTGGAAAAAGAGCGACTAGCGCCCGCCTTTCCCCTCTTTCGGTTCCGCCTGTTCGGCAGCGCGATGCTCCAAAATATCTTCCGCGAAATCCGGGAAAAAGTTAAGTTCCGGCTCGTCGGGGAAATTACTGTTCATTCGTTCCACATCGCAATGTGCGCGGTAAACATCATGAGCGATTGCCTCGCGGCGCTGCCTTACCGACTTCTGCCTTTTGGCGGGCGTCCCGCCCTTGTCGGTATCGAAGTAGTGCTTGGTCGCCACGCCATCCACAAGCAAGGTGACCGACTGTTTGGCGCGATACGTGAAGCCCCCCGCTTCGTCCCAACGCTTTGACTGCCGAAGCGCTCGCGTCACTTGTTCGCGCAGCAGTTTCCGGACGTCTTGAGGGCGTACGGCCAGCTTGCGGCTGTTCAATGCCCAATCGATAAATTCGTCAGGGTCGCCGGAATCCTGACCGGTATGCTCGGCCCACTCATCCCAAAGCCGATCAACCTGTTCGTTATAGTCCGCCATTAGTGCCTCCTAAAGGCCGGTAGGGGCGTGGAATCCCCAACCGTCCTTAAATTCCCAATCCATCAAGTGCTCACGCACACCGACCTGATGTTCCTTGAGCCATCCCCATTTCTTGGTCCGGTGCTGTATTTGCCCCACGACGATTGCCGGATGCACTTCCAGCCGCGCGGCGAATTTCACGACATCTTCGCGTGATATGAAGGGACTTTTTCGGGCGATGAACGAGTCCATAAGATGTCGAGGAATGCAAAATTCCGCCGCCGCATCGTTCGCCATTTTTTCGCAGTCGATTTCGGTATCCGTGCCCGTATCGCTATCCACCGGAGCGAACGAAACGTCTTTCCCGTCGCCATTCAAGACGTGTTCGATTTCGTGCCTCAATACAAAACAGAAGTTGTCGAGCCGATCCAACCTAAGGGTCATCCCAACGACGGGTTGGCCATCGAGCCAAAGGCAAACCCCATCGATCTTCGAACCCGGCAGAAAATCGACTAGCACGAACCGAACGCCGCATTTTTTCAGGATCGATGGGATGTGAATCAAATCCTCTTTGAGCAACATGTGCTCGCGGATGGATGGTAGGCTGTCACGCAGGGCCTGCTCCGAATATAGAGGGCACTCCATCTGCTCGGCGATTTTACGCACACGGTTCAGCCAAACGTACTGAATTTCGGTCGTGCCAGAATAATCGCCGGTATCCGTCTTTTTCGCGGCGTGCGCCAAGAGCGGAGCATCGCCAACAAACGGGATGTCCTCGATCCGGTCCTTGCCGAAAAACCGCATCATCTGGAGGTCCAGCAATGCGGGCTCCGCATCTTCAATCCAACCGCGCTTGATCATCTCTCGAACAGGAAATTTCGAAAGCCACGAAGCGCGTGTTCGGACACCGGGGTCCGCTTTGCGAGCCTTGGCCAGATCATATAGCTTCTGGAGGTTCAGGAAAAATTCCGCGGGCATGTCGAACGCATCGCCAAGTGCCACGGCAGAGTCCGTGGTGATGTCCGTCGTTCCCTTAATCAGCCTGTTGAGCTGGCTGACATCGATGCCGAGAATGTACGCCAGATCGGCTTGAAGCCACCCTCGGGCCTCAAGTTCATCCGCGATGAAAGCGCCGGGATGCTCAACCGGCAATGGTGAGGCCTTGGCCATCAGTGATAATCCTCAATCTTCAATATCGTGACAGTCTGCGGCTCGGTTTCCTCATCCAACTCGAAAACCATTCGATACTGATCGTTCAATCGAATTGACCGCTGGCTCTCACGATCCCCCTTTTGTTTTTCGTAGTGCAGGCTCTTCCAATTCCGCAGTGAACGGTCGTCTATTGCCGCCCTCAGGAGCGTCAGCTTACGACGAGCGGACTTGATCGCGGCGACGGGAAGCCGGGTTGCCCCCAAGTCATCCGTCTCGATCAGCGCCAGGTCATCATCGGCAAACACGATCCTCATCGCGAGCGCCTTACCACGCCGGGAATCTGGCGCGCAAGGGTAAATTGACTACTAACGTCAAACTGACCTCTATGCTTGACTTGGGTGTGAAAAGGGTCAGATAGAGAATGCATGAACAAGCTCTCGAACGACGACCGCGCGAAAATCCTTCACCTGCTTTGCGAGGGAATAAGCATTCGCGCGATCACGCGTCTGACCGGCGCGAGTAAGAACACGGTGGCAAAGCTGCTGATCGATGCTGGCAAGGCGTGCGCCGCCTATCACGACGCGAACGTGCGCGATGTGGAGGCCAAGCGTGTTCAGGTCGATGAAATCTGGAGCTTCACCTACAGCAAGCAGAAGAACGTCGCGACCGCCAAGGCGGCACCGGAAGGCGCCGATACGTGGACGTGGACCGCCCTCGACGCTGACAGCAAGATGATCCTCTCCTATTTCATCGGCGGTCGTGATGGTGAGTGCGCCATGTGGTTCATGGACGATCTGCGCGGTCGTCTTGCCAACCGCGTGCAGCTGACCAGCGACGGTCACCGCGCCTATTTGGAGGCAGTTGAAGGCGCGTTCGGCGATGACATTGACTACGCGAAGTTGGTGAAAATGTACGGCCCGTCGATCACCGCGCTGGGCCGCTACAGCCCTGCGGAATGCACCGGCGCGAAGAAGGTCCGCGTCACCGGCAACCCTGACGCTGCGGACGTCTCGACCAGCTACGTCGAACGCCAGAACCTGACCATGCGGATGCATATGCGCCGCTTCACCCGCCTGACCAATGCGTTCTCAAAGAAGGTCGAGAACCACGCTCACGCGGTCGCGCTGCACATGATGTATTACAACTTCGTCCGCATCCATAAGACGCTACGCGTCACCCCTGCTATGGCGGCTGGCGTCACTGATCGCCTTTGGGAGATCAGTGACATCGCACAGCTGCTCGCGGACGCAGAGGAGGCCCCCAAGCCGCGCGGTTCGTATAAGAAGCGCTCCGATGCCTAGGCGGCTTCGCGAACCCGATCCGGCAACGCCCCGCATAGCTTTTCGGCTGCGCTGCGCAGACTTTCCGCGTCCACGTTCTGCTTGAAATGTTTGGCCAGTACGCTCCGAATGAAGTCTTCGGAAGCCTTAAGGTTCTGCTCCGTCTTCGCCATCTTCATTCTCCGCTTCCAACTGGTCCCACGTCCGGTCAACGACCAGATCAGCAAAAAGAGTATTCCAAAATTTCGCCCGCAATTTCTTCACGTTGCGGTAATCCTGATAGCTCTCGTTCACCTCGATGATGGTGACGAGAGCCTTCGCGATATCGTCCTTACGAATCTTCGCCCCGGCAGGAAAGTTCCCTTCGACGTACTTTTTGGTTTCCTTGATCGCAGCGAGCCAAGCAGCCTCATTTTCCGCGTAGTGCGCAATCACGCCAGCCGCTTCGAGCCGCTGTTCAGCCTCTAGTGTCAATCCCATCAGGCTATCTCCCTTATCGCCTGAACGGTCGCGAAAACGGCCCAAGCGAATGCAGCGAGGAGAACCCAAACGGAAACGTCGCCTGTGCATGGGCTGTTGAGCCACTTGCCCAAAACGGCCAGCGCCGCCGACAGAAGCGCCAGAATGAATCCCACAAAGACGATCCACGCTCGCGCAAGAAAGCGCAGCTTCACCGATTTTTGCTCTGTGGCTCCATAGCCGCCATAAACGGTAACTAGGCTGCCGATATAAATCAGTATGAGGCCCGCGAGCGCCGTACCGGCGGTTACAACCTCGCCTGATACGTTTAAACCGTTCATACCCCTCTCCCCGATGGGAGAGGTCGCCTATCTGAACCAACATGGCAATCGATATCGCGACGTCTTGTTCATATCGAACCAATTTCAAACTGACCCACTACCACCCGGCAGCGCAGCTTCCCTTTTCGTTCCCCATCCGCTAAGGGCGCGCGTCACGCGGCGCGGCCCGCATACTCACGAGGCATTGTTTGGCTAAAGAAGAACTTCTGGAAATGCGCGGCCAGGTGGTGGAATTGCTGCCCAACGCCATGTTCCGC
>NZ_JBQCCN010000104.1:0-3772 GCF_051962185.1 Sphingomonas sp. | reverse complement strand
CTCGAGCAGCCAGTCCTTCGCGTCGTTCGACGTATAGAGCGTGGTGGAATGCCGCTCGGGGCTGACCGAGCACGTCGTCATCAGCCAGCGATTGCCGACATGGCTGATCCGTGCGTCCTCGACGCCATAGCATTGATAGGACGCGCGCGGCACGATCGCGTCGGCATAATGGACCGCCACCACCGAGCGCCCCTCCGCATCGAGCTCGACCGGAAGCAGCCACGACAGGCTGGTCAGCGCCATCACTTTCCATCCGGCGCTTCGCATCATGAATTTGCGCGGGTCCGAGGTGTCGACCAGCTCGAGCGGCCAGGCGTCGAGATGGTATTTGCCGCCCTCCGGGTTGGCCTCCCAGCGGATCGCGTGGATCTGTTGATCGACGATCGGCGTCCTCAGCGCCTCGGCGATCCGCACCATCATCAGTAAATTGCCGTTGGGCAGCCGCGTCATTCCCGGGTTGAACGCGCCCAGGCAAAAGGTCTCGGCGTCGATCCGCCCGGCCAGCGGCCCTTTCGACAAATCGACGTCGAGCGGGCCGAAAACGAGTTCGTCAAAGGCATAGGTCATTCGTCGTCCTTGCGCAGCGGTGCGACGGTGATCTGTTGCACGACCGCGCGGCGCGGCTGAGTCAGCATGTAATGGACGGCGACCGCGATATCCTCCGACCGCAGCATCTTCTCGTCCCTGACCAATTGTTTCTGCTTTTCGGCGTCCATGTCGGGATAATGAAAGTCCGCCTGGGTCGAACCGGGCTCGACCAGGCTGACCCGTATGTTGCGATTGCCGAGTTCCTTGCGCAGCGCCTCGGCGAACCCGGCGATCCCGGCCTTCATGCCGGCATAAACGGTGGAGCTCGGGCCAAGCACGTGCGCGGACATCGAGCCGATCAGCACGATATCGCCGCCCTTGTCCCCGAATGCGTCGATCGCCTCGTGCGCGCTCATCAGATAGGCGGTGAAATCGGTCGCGATCGCATAGCGCAGGCCGCGCTCGTCCATCTTGCTCAGGCCGTCGGCCGGAATGGCGGCGTTGATCACCGCGATGTCGAGCCCGCCCAGCCGCGCGGTGGCATCGGCGAAATACCGCTCCACGTTCTTCCGATCGGCAAGATCGATCGCCATTCCGTCCGCGCTGCCGACCGCGCCGATCGCGTCGAGCGCGTCCTGCAGATGCTGCTCGTTGCGTCCGCAGATATCGATCGTCACGCCTTCGCTGGCCAGCAGCACCGCGATCGCGCGGCCGATCCCGGTCGTCCCGCCGGTGACGATCGCGCGCTTGCCCTTCAGGCTGGGCATCTCGGTATGCGTATCGGAAACGGCATCGGGCCGCTCGATCAGGCTGTCGCTGGCGTCGGTCATTCGCACTCTCCCGGTTGAACCGGAAAGACGCGTCACGCCGTGGCGGGTTCCTTCGCCACGGTCGCGAGCAGCCGGTCGATCGCCGCCGCCGCCTCGGGCTCGGTCAGCATCGGCGTGTGGCCGACATCGGGAATGGTGACCAATTCCGCCCGGCCGAGCCGCGCGACCATCTTCTCCGCGGTCGCCGCCGATAGCACATCCGATCGCGCGCCGCGCACGATCAGCGCCGGCACCGATTTCAGCGCGTCGAGCGTACGCCACATGTCGGGCCCGGCCTCGTTGCCCGGCACGCGGAACGGCTCGGCGATCTTCATGTCGTAGTCGAGCACGATCCGGCCCGCGCTGTTCACTCGATAGAGCCGCTTGGCCATCGCCAGCCAATCCTCGATGCCGTAGTTCGGATAGACGTCGGCATTGCTGTCCTGCACCCCACGCGCCGCATGCATCCAGGTCGGCCAGGTCGCCGGCTTGCCGACATAGGAGCGGATGCGGCCGAGCCCGGCCGGCTCGATCTCCGGCCCGACGTCGTTGAGCAGCACGCCGGCCAGTTTCTCGTGTCCCGCACTCGCCAGCAGCATGGTCACGATCCCGCCCAGCGACGTACCGAACGCGACGTAGCGCTCGATCGCCAGCTCGGCGAGCAATGCCTCGATGTCCTGGACATAGGTCAGCGGGGCATAGGACATCGGATCCTTGGCATAACCGCTCTCGCCGCGCCCCCTGAGGTCGACCGCGATCACTCGCCATTCGCCCGCCAGCCGTTCGGCCACATCCTCGAAATCGCGTGCGTTGCGAGTCAGGCCGGCGATGCACAGGATCGGCGGGCGATCCTCACCTCCGGCGCTGTTGGCGGCATAATCGCGATAGTGCAGCCGCACTTCGTCGTTCGACCACCAATAGCGATTTTCGTAAGCTGACAAAGGTTGCGTCCTCGCTGGCGGTCCACCCATATTGCCGCATGGCCGCTCCATCGCAAGCTTATCGCCCGGAAACCGCGATCCTCGATCTGGGCGACGCCTTTTACGATAAGGTCGCGCCGGCCGATTTCCCGCAGACCATCCTGCGCTTCCGCAACGACCGCGCGGCCGCGGAGGTCGGGCTCGACGACTTGTCCGACGAGGAATGGATCGCGCATTTCGGCCGGTTCGCCCCGCTCTCCGGCTCGCTGCCGCACCCGCTGGCGCTGCGCTATCACGGCCACCAGTTCCGCACCTACAATCCCGATATCGGCGACGGCCGCGGCTTCCTGTTCGCGCAGATGCTCGGTGGGGACGGCCGGCTGATGGACCTCGGCACCAAGGGGTCGGGGCAGACGCCCTACAGCCGCTTCGGCGACGGACGGCTCACTCTCAAAGGCGGCGTCCGCGAGATCCTGGCGACCGAAATGCTCGAGGCGCTCGGCGTTCCCACCTCGCGGACCTTCTCGCTGATCGAGACCGGCGAGGCGCTCGACCGCAACGACGAGCCCTCCCCGACCCGCTCGGCGGTGCTGGTGCGGTTGAGCCACAGTCATATCCGGATCGGCACGTTCCAGCGGCTGGCGTATCTTCGCGACGACGAGGCTACCCGCGCACTGACCGATTACGTGCTGAGGCGCCTCTACGGCGAGGAGCCGGGCGAAGACACGCCCGTGCGCCTGCTCGACCGCGTCGTCGAGCGCACCGCGACGCTCGCGGCGGCCTATATGGCCGCGGGCTTCGTCCATGGCGTGCTCAATTCGGACAATATCAACGTCACCGGCGAAAGCTTCGACTACGGCCCGTGGCGTTTCACGCCGACCTGGGACCCCGGCTTCACCGCCGCCTATTTCGACCATGCCGGTCTTTACGCGTTCGGCCGCCAGCCCGAGGCGATCCATTGGGACGCGATGCAGCTCGCGATCGCGCTACGCCCGATCTGCGAGGCCGAGCCGTTGATCGCCGTGCTCGACACGTTCGGCGAGCGCTATCAGCGCGCGGTGAGCCACGCGATCCTGTGGCGGCTGGGGCTGGTACCGCGCGGCGCGGACAGCGACCGCGCCTTGGTCCAGACGATCGAGCCGGTGCTGCGCGGCACCGCGACCGGGATCGACCAATTCTTCTTCGATGCGTTCGGCGGACGCCTGCCCGAGAGCTATGGGGAGCAATGGCAACCGGTCCGCGAGGCGCTCGCGGCCTACACGCCGCGCTCCGATCGCAGCCATGCTTATTGGTCGGGCGTGCCTTGCTCGATGCTGATCGACGAGGTCGAGACGATCTGGTCGGCGATCGCCGAGCGCGACGACTGGACGCCGCTCTACGACAAGATCGCGAACATACGCGTAATGGGAGAAGCGCTGGCCGTCTAAATCCTCCCCATGCCTGCATGGGGAGGGGGACCGCCGACGTAGCCGGTGGTGGAGGGGCCGCAGCCGCGAAGCGGCGAGGACGGGCCAT
>NZ_JBQCCN010000103.1:0-4384 GCF_051962185.1 Sphingomonas sp. | reverse complement strand
TCGGTCAAGGACGTGAACACCTTCGTGCTCGGCGGCCATGGCGACACCATGGTCCCCGTCGTCCAATATTCGACCGTCAACGGCATCCCCGTGCCCGACCTGATCAAGATGGGCCTGTCGACGCAGGAGCGGATCGACGCGATCGTCAAGCGCACGCGCGGCGGCGGCGGCGAGATCGTCGCCTTGCTCAAGACCGGCTCGGCTTTTTACGCCCCGGCGACCAGCGGCATCGCGATGGCCGAAGCCTATCTCAACGATCAGAAGCGCATCCTGCCCTGCGCCGCTTATGTCGACGGCCAGTATGGCGTCGATGGCCTCTATGTCGGCGTGCCGGTGATGATCGGTGCGGGCGGCGTCGAGAAGATCATCGAGATCGAGCTGGACGACGAGGCCAAGGGCAACCTCCAGGTCTCGGTCGACGCGGTCAAGGAATTGCTCGTGGCGTGCAAGGGTATCGACGAGAGCCTCGCCTGAAATGCGCTTGTCGCCGAGCCTGATGATCGCGATCGCCGCGCTCGGCTCGGCGACGTGCGCGTCCGCGCAAGAAACGCCGGCCCCGGCCTTTACCGAGGCCGCCAAGGCGCAGTTCGGGCCCTCGGCGCCGACGGCCGACATCGCATATTCCAACGGCGCCGTGACCAGCGACGACGTCATCATGCTCGTCGACCAGTGCATGAAGCTGGCGGGTCGGGCGCCGGGATATTGGCCGACGCTGAAGGCCGACGGCTGGCTGCTCGAAAGCGGCAGGGACATACCGGCCGACACCGGCTGGGAAGGCGTGTTCATCAAGCCGGGGCGGCGCGGCAAGCTGGTCGAGCATATCTCGCAAGGCGATATCGTGCATTGCGAAGCGCGCGGCGAACCCGGTTCGGCCACGTTGCGACCCCAGATCCAGGATGCGGTCGTCGCGCATTACCGCGCCGTCGCCGCTGCCGAGTTCAAGGGCGACAGCGGTTTCATCGAGAACATCCGCGCGGCCGACCCGAAGCTGCTGCGCGGCCTGTACGTTTCGTCGCAAAACGCCGTGTTCGGGATCAACCCCGATCTGAAGTCCACGTCTGTCAGCATCAGCATCTTCGCGGCCCCGCCCGCGCCGGCCGACAACGGCCCCGATCTGCAACCGGCACCGCAAGCCGCGATCGTGGCGGGTGCCAAGGCGTGCCTGGGCACGACGGTCGACCCGGCCAGCCAGGCGGCGCGCTTCGCCGGCTGGGCGCCGGCGACGCCCGAGCAGCGCAAGGGCATGAACACCGACAGCGACGCCAATGCCGTGACGCGCGACAATGTGCTGGTCGCCTATAAGACGGGCAAGGACGGCGGCTGCGTCGTCATGGCCAAGGGAGACGCCGCCTTCGACCCCGCGACTCTCTATCCGCTGCTCAGCGCCGCGCTCGGCGCGACCGTGCCGCCGCCGGCGGCGGACGCCAAGCCGGCGCCGGTCGCCCTGCCCAATGGCGAAATGATCATCCCGGTCGTCACGCCGAAGACCGCCACCGCGGCACCCACCATCATCCTGGTCATCGCCAACAGCGCCGGCAAATTCGCCAAGAAGGGAAACTGACGTGTCCATCCTCGTCGACAAGAATACCAAGGTCATCACCCAGGGCATGACGGGTGAGACCGGCAGCTTCCACACCAAGGCGGCGCTCGATTACGGCACCCAGATGGTCGGCGGCGTCACGCCGGGCAAGGGCGGCACCGAGCATCTCGGCCTGCCGGTCTACGACACCGTCGCGGAGGCGGTGAGCAAGACCGGCGCCACCGCGTCGGTGATCTACGTGCCGCCGCCCTTCGCCGCCGACTCGATCCTCGAGGCGATCGACGCCGAAGTGCCGCTGATCGTGACGATCACCGAAGGGATTCCGGTGCTCGACATGGTCAAGGTCAAGCGCGCCCTGTCGGGTTCCAAGTCGCGGCTGATCGGCCCGAACTGCCCGGGCGTGCTGACGCCGGGCGAGTGCAAGATCGGCATCATGCCGGGCTCGATCTTCAAGAAGGGATCGGTCGGTGTTGTCAGCCGCTCGGGCACGCTTACCTATGAAGCCGTGTTCCAGACCTCCAATGCCGGGCTCGGCCAGACCACCGCGGTCGGGATCGGCGGCGATCCGGTCAACGGCACCAATTTCATCGACGTGCTCGAACTGTTCCTGGCCGATGACGAGACCCAGTCGATCATCATGATCGGCGAGATCGGCGGATCGGCCGAGGAAGAAGCGGCGCAGTTCCTCAAGGACGAAGCCAGGCGTGGCCGCAAGAAGCCGATGGCCGGCTTCATCGCCGGCCGCACGGCGCCTCCGGGCCGCCGCATGGGCCATGCCGGCGCGATCGTCTCGGGCGGCCAGGGCGGCGCCGAGGACAAGATCGCGGCGATGGAATCGGCGGGCATCAAGGTCTCGGCCAGCCCGAGCCTGCTCGGCGAGACCCTGCTCGAGGTGTTGAGGGGGTGATTTTGGCCGTCGCCCCGGCGCAGGCCGGGGCCGTTGGCGGCCCGCGATAACTTAGCGGCCCCGGCCTTCGCCGGGGCGACGAGGTGAAGCCAATGGGCTACGAAGGTCTGGATTTCAGCGAGATCGCCGCGGGGATGTCCCCGGCGTTTGTCGAGACGCTGTACAAGAGGTTCAAGGAATCGCCCGAGTCGGTCGAGCCGTCGTGGCGCGGCTGGTTCGAGGGGCTGGAGAACGGTCCGTCGACCGCGAGCTGGGCGAACCCCACCTGGCCGCCGGCGTCGACCGACGACCTGACCGCGGCGCTCGACCCGACCCAGATGGAGCCGGCTGCCAAGCCCGCGCGCGGCGGCGCCCCCGCTCCCGCGCCGGCGGCCAAGCCGGCCAGCCAGGACGACATCGTCAAGGCGGCGAGCGATTCGATCCGCGCGATGCTGCTGATCCGCACCTATCGCGTGCGCGGTCACCTGGCGGCCAGCCTCGACCCGCTCGGCCTGTCGCGGCACGAGCTGCCCGACGACCTCAAGACCGATTATTACGGTTTCTCCGACATCGACATCGACCGCCCGGTCTATCTCGGCGGCACGATGGGCCTGCAATGGGCGACGATCCGCGAGCTCGTCGATATCCTGCGCGCCAATTATTGCGGCAATGTCGGCCTCGAATACATGCACATCGCCGATGTCGAGGAACGCCGCTTCCTGCAGGAGCGGATGGAGGGCAAGGACAAGGCCATCCAGTTCACCACCGACGGCAAGAAGGCGATCCTCAACAAGGTGATCGAGGCCGAGCAGTGGGAACGCTTCCTCGGCAAGAAGTACGTCGGCACCAAGCGCTTCGGACTCGACGGCGGCGAGGCGATGATCCCCGCGCTCGAAAGCGTGATCAAATATGGCGGCCAGATGGGCGTCAACGAGATCGTCTACGGCATGGCGCATCGCGGCCGCCTCAACGTTCTCGCCAACGTCATGGCCAAGCCGCTGCGCGTAATCTTCCACGAATTCGGCGGCGGCTCGGCCAATCCCGAGGATGTCGGCGGGTCGGGTGACGTGAAGTATCACCTCGGCACCTCGACCGACCGCGAGTTCGACGGGGTCAAGGTCCATATGTCGCTGGTCGCCAATCCATCGCATCTCGAGGCGGCCGACCCGGTGGTGCTGGGCAAGACCCGCGCGATCCAGACGCTGGCCAACGACCTTGAGGAGCATATCCACTCGCTCCCGGTGCTGATCCATGGCGACGCGGCGTTCGCCGGCCAGGGTATCGTCTGGGAATGCCTCGGCTTCTCGGGGATCCGCGGCTACAATACCGGCGGCTGCATCCACTTCGTCATCAACAATCAAATCGGCTTCACCACCAGTCCGCAATTCGCGCGCTCGTCGCCGTATCCATCGGACGTCGCCAAGGGCGTTCAGGCGCCGATCTTCCACGTCAATGGCGACGATCCCGAGGCGGTGACCTTCGCCTGCAAGATGGCGATCGAGTTCCGCCAGAAATTCCATCGCGACATCGTGATCGATATGTGGTGCTACCGCCGCTTCGGCCACAATGAAGGCGACGAGCCGAGCTTCACCCAGCCGCTGATGTACAAGGCGATCCGGCAGCATCCGTCGGTCAGCGAAGTCTATGGCAAGCGCCTGATCGCCGAAGGCGTGGTCGACCAGGCGTGGATCGACACCATCACCCATCAGTTCGACACGTTGCTCGAAGGCGAGTTCGAGGCGGGCGCGTCGTACAAGGCGAACAAGGCCGACTGGTTCGCCGGCCGCTGGTCGGGGCTGCACGCGCCGGCCGATGCCGAGACGGCACGCCGCAACGTCGAGACCGGGATCGAGCGCAAGTTGTTCGACAGCCTGGGCCGCACGCTGACCAATGTCCCCGACGATCTGACCGTCCACAAGGCGCTCAATCGCGTGATCGACGCCAAGCGCGAGATGTTC
>NZ_JBQCCN010000102.1:0-32999 GCF_051962185.1 Sphingomonas sp. | reverse complement strand
TCGGCGAGCTGCTGTCGGAGGAAACAGCGGGTGCGTTGCTCGACTGGCTGGATACCGACGCGCCCTGGAGGCTTCGGATCGCCGACTTCTATGAGCAGCACGAATTCTCCATGCTCGAGTGCGCTCTTCCTCCTTCGGTTGCCCATATCGTGTCGGACGACTTCGTCGCCGAGATCGGGCGTCAGCTATCGGCCCGTCTGGACGCTCCTCCGCTCGCGTTGGTCGACGTTGCCGTGCATCGTCTGGTCAAAGGGCAGAAGATCCGGATCCACAATGATCATATCGGTGACGCCGAAACCCACCGCCTAGTCGTGCAATTGAACCGCGGCTGGCGCATGGAACAAGGCGGGCTGTTCATGATCTTCGCCGACGATGACCCCGAAAGTGTCGCGGATGTGATGCTGCCCGTCCATCGCAGCGCGTTCGGATTCGAGATTTCCAGGCGGTCGCACCATGCCGTCTCCACCATCCATGCCGGCAGCCGGGACTCGCTTGTCTACACGTTCCGGCACGCAGCTTGACCGCTCTTCACGATCGGATTCGCGCGGCGCTGGCGACCCGTAATGCGCGCTGGTACGAAGGAGTGGCGGCAACACTAGCGGCGCGGGAATGGTCCCGGCTCATCAGATTAGGAATTGATCCGGGAAATTACGGGTCGGCAAGATTCCTGAGCGGGAGTCCTGCTGCCCCTCGTCTTGGATCCCTAATGCTCGATCCGGGCCTGGGGCGAGCCGTCCCGCTTGAGCAGTTCGATAAGCTGATGCTGGCGCGTTACGGCGTGATCGGCCTGCGGGAGCCAAAGCCCGATTTTGATGAAAACCATTTCCGGGCCGAGTTCGCCCAGGCTTTGCGGCTGATTGATATTGCGCCGGCAGCCGGAGAAGCCGTGCGCAGCCTCGTCTGGTCGATCACGCCGGTCGGTGTCGAGGGTCCGGACTATGACACCGGCTATAGCGATCCCGCACTGCCGTTCTCTATCTTCATCGGCGCGCACGCCGCAAGCGACCAGGTACCGGCTATCCGCCTCGCCGAAGGGGTATTGCATGAGGCAATGCATTTGCAGCTCAGCCTCATCGAAGATTTGGTGCCTCTGGCTGGCGCGAGCGGCGAATGGCGCTACTCGCCTTGGCGGAAGCGAGAGCGACCGATCCAAGGCGTCCTGCATGGACTGTATGTCTTTCGAGTTGTCCAGGACTGGCTTCGGGTGATTGTTGCCGGCACGTCCGTCGCTGGCAGAGATATCGCTCATGCGCAGCTTCGCATCTCAAAGATCGATGAGGAGTGTGCCGAGCTGACCGATCTCGCGGCGAGCAATGATTTGACCCCAGATGGTCAGATACTTGCAGCGGCACTTGTCGATTAGCTAGCCCGCATCGTGTCATGTCGGTCGCGATGCGCACGAACTCTGCACGCGCATAGAAGCCTGCTCTTGTCTTTATGAAGCTAACACCGGTCGGTCGCTTAGGTCCCAACTGCAGCCCCCTTCCCCCATTGCCCGCCCCCCAAGCTCCCCCTAAGTACCCCGCCGCATGCCCGCTCCCATCCTATCCTATGAAGACCTCGGCCTCGTTCAGGGCGCCGGTTGGCTGTTCCGTCACCTCGACCTGCATATCGGCGAGCGCGATCGGCTGGCGCTGATCGGGCGCAACGGCGCGGGCAAGACCACGCTGATGAAGCTGATCGCCGGGACGATCGAGTCGGACGAGGGCCGGCGGACGATCGTGCCCGGCACCAAGGTGATCCTGCTCGAACAGGATCCCAGGGTCGACGGTTTCGCGACGCTCGCCGATTTCGTGATGGCCGGCGCCGATGCCCCTGCGCGGCACGAGGCGGATGCGATCGCCGACCAGCTCGGTATCGATCTGTCGCGAGAAGCCGCTTCCGCCTCGGGCGGCGAGCGGCGGCGGGCGGCGATCGTCCGGGCGCTGGCGCAGGACCCCGACGTGCTGCTGCTCGACGAGCCGACCAACCATCTCGACATCGCCGCGATCGAGTGGCTCGAACAATGGCTGACGCGCTTCACCGGTGCGTTCGTCGTGATCAGCCACGACCGCACCTTCCTCACCCGGCTGACGCGCCAGACATTGTGGCTCGACCGCGGCACGATCCGCCGCAGCGAGATCGGCTATGGCGGGTTCGAGGCGTGGACCGACCAGGTCTATGCCGAGGAACAGCGCGCCGCCGAGAAACTCGACGCCAAGCTGAAGCTCGAGGAGCATTGGCTGCAGCGCGGCGTCACCGGGCGCCGCCGCCGCAACATGGGCCGCCTGGCCAAGCTCAAGGAAATGCGCGCCGAACGCGCGGCGATGCTGGGGCCGCAGGGTGCCGCCGCGCTGGTGACGGGCAGCGACGACGTCAAGACCAAGGTGGTGATCGACGCCAAGCATGCGTCCAAGGGCTTCGACGGGCGGACCATCATCCGCGACCTCAACCTGCGCATCACGCGCGGCGACCGGATCGGCATCGTCGGGCCCAATGGCGCGGGGAAGACCACGTTGCTCAAGCTGCTGACCGGCGAGCTCGAGCCCGACAGCGGCCAGATCAAACTGGCCAAGACGCTCGACGGCGTGGTGATCGACCAGCAGCGCAAGCTGATGGCGCCCGACAAAAGGGTGCGCGACGTGCTGGCCGACGGCGGCGACTGGATCGACGTACTCGGCACCAAGAAGCACATCCACGGCTATCTCAAGGACTTCCTGTTCGATCCCAATATGGTCGTGGCGCGGATCGCAACCCTGTCGGGCGGCGAGCGCTCGCGGCTGTTGCTGGCGCGCGAATTCGCGCGGCGCTCGAACCTCTTGGTGCTCGACGAGCCGACCAACGATCTCGATATGGAGACGCTCGACCTGCTCCAGGAAGTGATCGCGGATTATGACGGCACGGTGCTGATCGTCAGCCACGACCGCGATTTCCTCGACCGCACGGTGACGCTGACATTGGGGCTCGACGGGTCGGGCAGCGTCGATGTCGTGGCGGGCGGCTATGCCGATTGGGAAGCGAAGCGGAAACGGCGGCCCGAGGCGAAGAAGCCCGCGGCGAAACCCGCCGCCGCACCGGCGGTGGAGAAGCCTAAAGCGGTGAAACTCAGCTACAAGGACCAGCGCGACTACGACCTGCTGCCGAAGCGGATCGAGGAGATCGAGGGAGCGATCGCGCGGGACGAGGCGGCGCTGGCCGATCCCGCGCTCTACACGCGCGATCCCGACAAGTTCGCCGCGCTGACCAAGGCGATCGAGACGGCGCGTTCGGAGAAGGATGCCGCCGAGGAACGCTGGCTGGAACTCGCCGAGCAGGTCGAAGCGCTGGGGTGACCCGCTACCAGCCGGGTGCCGGCCCTTCCTGTCGCTGCTCAGCCCAGCGCACGAACATCGGCGCCAGATCGCCGGGCAATTGCGCTTCGAACGCGTCGTCCAACGGGTAATGCGGCATCGTCGCGGCTATGGCGTCGAGCAACACCATCCCCTGCCGCCGATCCTTGCCGCGCTTGAGAGGATTGCGCTTGGCCTGTTCGGCCATCCACAATTTCTGCAACGCGAACCAACGCGGATCGGGCGCGACGATCCGCGCCGGGCTGCCGTCGCGGCAGATCACCACCTGATCGACCGGCCGGCCCAGCAGCAGCCATTCCTGTTCCGGCAACGGCATGGGCCGCGGACGATCGGTCCGCGCCAATGACCCGAGGCGCGACGGCGCGACCAATATCTCCACCTCATAAGCCTTGGCGTTGCGCGCCTGGAACGTCCGTTCGCTATTCACGGTGAAGGTGGGATCGACCGCCTTGAGCAAGTGCCACAATATCTGTTCGCCATCGCTCTCCCGCGTTTCGGTCCAGGCCAGATCGAAGTCGGCGGTTTCGTCCGGAAGATCGCGGATGAACCCGCCGGCCTCGAGCGCATAGGCCGCCATGGTGTTGGTCCCTACCACGAGCAACGCGCCATCGAGCAGGCCGCGCCGATCCGCTTCGCGCAGGATCGGGCCCGCTTCATTGGCGATCATGGGCAGACGAAGCGCGCGGGCAAGCCGAGACGATTCGTCCAATGCCGCCTTGCTGCCGTCGCGTCGCGCCTTTGCGTCCGCCTTCTGCGCCCGATACGCGTCGAGGCGCCGCTCCTGGTCGTCGGACCAGGGGCCCAGGCTCTTGCCGTTGCCGTTGCGATCGTGAATCTCGTAGAGATAGGTATACCCCGATATCTGCTTGCGTTTGAGATCGTACGGCAACGCGGCGAGCGATCGCTCCGCGTCGATCCACACTTCATAGCGTTGCCGCAGATTGATCAGGGTCCGCGCCTGCTCATCCGAAAAAGGAGCGATCATGCTTGTCGTTATCCCGCAGTCACCGCCTGATCAGACTCTAAATTGCCTATCACGCCGCGCGCTTGTAGCGATTTATCCCGCAAATTTCAATTTTTCCGATTTCGCGGGATAAACGCCGAGCGCCGGGCCGATGCCGTTCGAGAAATTCATCCGGCTCGTCAGCGCGCTTGCACGCCGGCGCGACTCTCTGTATCCGCGCTGGCCTGCCCGGGCGGGTATGGTGAAATGGTATCACAGTAGCTTCCCAAGCTTCTAGCACGGGTTCGATTCCCGTTACCCGCTCCATCTTCTCAGGAAAGCATCGCGACCCCATCTTGGGGGTTCGCCGGCATGACTGAACAAGCACCGCAAGACAGGCACTGGCCAACCGGCACGATCTTCACGGTCGGCCATTCGACATTGCCGATCGATCGCTTCATCGCCCTGCTGCGCGCTTACGGCATCGAGCGGATGGCCGACATCCGCACGGTCCCGCGCTCGCGGCACAATCCGCAATTCGAGGGGACCGCACTGGCGGAGAGCCTGCCCGAAGCGGGGATCGACTATGTCCCGATGCCGGCGCTCGGCGGGCTGCGCCATGCGCACAAGGACTCGCCCAATGCCGGTTGGCGCAACAAGAGCTTCCGCGGCTATGCCGATTACATGCAGACCGATTCCTTTCGCGATGCCGTCGAGACGCTGATCGCGATGGGTCGGGAGAAGCGCGTCGCGATCATGTGCGCGGAAGCGGTGCCGTGGCGATGCCACCGCTCATTGGTCGCCGACGCGCTGATGACGCGCGACGTGCCGGTGGTCGAGATCTTCTCCGACGACAAATATCGCCTGCACAAACTGACGCCGTTCGCGGAGGTCGAGGGCACCATCATCACTTATCCGCCCGAGCATGCCTGCACCGATTGCTGATCCGTCCGTCGACGACGCGCTCGACCGCTTGCTCGGCGAGATCCGCGCCTGCGTAGGGTGCGCGGAAGCGCTTCCCTCCGGCCCGCGTCCCATCGTTCAGGCCGCCCGCGACGCACGGCTGTGCATCATCGGCCAGGCGCCGGGGCGCAAGGTGCACGAGACCGGCATTCCGTGGGACGATCCCTCGGGCGTCCGGCTGCGCGACTGGCTGGGGATCAATGCCGCACAATTCTACGATCCCGCCAGGGTCGCGATCATGCCGATGGGCTTCTGCTATCCGGGCAAGGCGCCGTCGGGCGACAATCCGCCGCGCCCCGAATGCGCGCCACTGTGGCACGACCGGCTGCTCGCCGAATTGCCGCGGGTCGGCCTGACCTTGCTGATCGGCCATTATGCCCAGGCGCGCTATCTCGGCGCGCGGCGCAAGGCGACGATGGGCGATACCATCCGGGCGTGGCGGGACTATCTGCCGACCGGCTATCTTCCCCTGCCCCACCCCTCGCCGCGCAATACGCCTTGGCTGGTCAAGAACCCGTGGTTCGAGGCCGAGCTCCTCCCCGAAATTCGCGCGGCCGTCCGATCGCTCGACTTATGATCGCGGCCCCGGCAGCTTCCGCAACGCCTTGCGCTTGTGCATCGCAACATGGTCGGTCTTGTCGCTCTTGATCTCATATTGCGGCGCGTCGGCCGACGCGTGGTGGGTATAGCCCTTATAGTCGACGTCACGAATGTGGATCGCGACGATCGTGCCGCGGACGCGCCCGGCTTCCGAATTCCAGCTGACGTGGTCGCCGACCTTCAATGGCTTGCTCATGCGGGGCCCCGCGCCGCATTATTGCGGCGTCGCGCTCGCCCGCACGTGCGGGAAAGTGTTCTTGGGCTGCGGCACGCCACTCACCGTGAAGGTCCCGCCGGGTACCAGGGTGACCCTATATTCCCCCTGATCGTCGCAGGTGACCAGCCACACCGGCCGGCCTTCGTCGCGCGGCTTGTCGACGATCGAGACGATCTTCTGGCAGGTGTAATCGGCGTCGTAGATCGCGCGGAAGAAGGTGAGGCGCTTGCGGACCGGGTCGAGCGCGCGGATCTTGGCCTCCATCGGATCGGGCGTAGCCCCCGGCGCCGGCGCGGCCGCATTGGCGTTCGTCGTAGCGCCGCTGTTGCCGCCGCAGCCCGACAGCAGGGTCGCCAATACCAGCACCATCGCTCCGCTTTTCATGGCCCTTCTCCTTCTGCTCCCGTAACAACGCGCGACGCCGCACTCGCGTGCCATCCCTCGATCGCCAGCGTGCCGCCGGCAAAAGCGGGATCGTCGGTCACTTCCGCCACGCACCAGCACGGCGCGACGACCGCCGCCAGCGCCGCCTCGTCGTCCGCCGAAACCTCGGCCAGGATCAGCCCGGCGAGTGCGCCCTCGAACACGTCGATCGCGAAGCCGTTGCCGACATCGTGCCGGCGCTTGACCAGCGGCGCGGCAGGTAGCGCCGACAGCACGGCATGTTCGGCGGCGTCGAGATAGATGTTGGTCATCGGCCGCGACGACAGGCCGGCGCCCGGATATTTCTTGCCGAGCTTGAACACCGGCGGCGCGCCCGGCGCGGTGACCTTGCGCAGCCTGAGGCCGGTGCCCGGCAGGTAGAGATCCTCGATCAGCCGCGCCGTGGCCGCATCGAGCGCGGGCATCGTGGCGCGATCGACCAGGAACCGCCGCTCGCGCTCGGCGATGCTGTATTTCGGGCCCTGGTCGGGCGCGCTCAAATGCCCTCCGCGACGACCGCGCGGCCCGCCGCCTCCAATCGCCGGGTGAGGTCGGCGACGGTCGCGTCGACCAGCGCCTGATCGGGACTGCGCACGACGAAATTGGCGCCGACACGCCCCTCGCGAAAGAACGGATAGCTGCCGATGGCGACGCCCTCGTGCGCTTTCTCGGCCTCCCGCAGGATGTCGGCGACTTCGCTTTCGGGCACCCAGCAGCCGATCGAGCGACTGATCACCGGTCGCCCGCCCTCGAGCGTCCCGGTCAACCCGTCGAGCATCCCCGCAGTGATGTGCGGCACGCCCGCCATGATGAAGACGTTGCCGATGCGGATGCCCGGCGCGCCCGACATGCGGTTCTCGATCAGGTCGGCGCCCTCGGGCACGCGCGCCATCCGCTTGCGCGCGTCGGTCAGGCCGCCGCGGCTTTCGTAATAACGTTCCAGCGTGGCGACCGCCTTGGGGTGAAAGGTCACGCCCACACCCAAAGCCTCGGCGATCGCGTCGACGGTGATGTCGTCATGCGTCGGGCCGATCCCGCCGGTGGTGAACAGATAGTCGTTGCGCGCGCGCAGCTGATTGACCGCCTCGACGATCGCGTCGGTGACGTCGCCGACCACGCGGACCTCGGCCAGGCGAATGCCCTGGACGTTGAGCCAGGCGGCGATCTGCGCGACATTCTTGTCCTGCGTGCGCCCCGACAGGATTTCGTCGCCGATCACGACGAGCGCCGCGGTCCAGATGCGTTCTCCGGTCATCGCCCGGTGCTGTAGCGGCAAGCGCGGGCGCCCGCCACGGCAAAGCGCGTCAGATCGTCGTGCGCCGACCGAAGGTGCGGATCGCCGGGCCGGCCGGCGGCATGGGATCGGGCATCGACCGCGCCGGGATGGGGTACGCACGGTCGAACCGGCCGACCCGGGCCAGGGCGCGCTGCGGAGCCCAATATTGGCCGGTATAGAGCCGCACCGTTTCGGCGACCGCGGCGGCACTGCACGAAGGGCATTCGGCAAGGCGGTAATACCAGTCGACCGCCCCGACGCCCGGCGCACTGGTTTCGGAGTTCATCGCGCGCAAGGCGACCAGCCGAGCAGCGGGGTCGGTCGGCATGCTCTGGCGCCGCGCTTCGAACACCCGCTTCTCGTCGAAGCGCAATTTGTCCCATAGACTATCGTGCATCGGCACATGGCAGCGCTCGCACCATATCGCCGGCGGCAATCTGGCGGTGAAGACGTAGCTCGCCGCGGCATAAGCGGCCGTCTGGAACAGCTCCATGATATAGCCCGTCGCGCCGACATTGACGGTCCCGCCCGGGGAGAACTCGATCCGCGCATGGCCGAGCGTGGCGCGGAGATAGGCAAGGAAGCTCATCGTGCGGTGAAGCGGGATGCCATCGACCTCGGCGCTCCAATAGCCGAGGAAGCGGATCAGCATCACCGTCACGACGGCAATGGCGACCGCGACCAGCGCCAGCCAGGGAGTCGATGGCCGTCTGACCCGGCGCCCGGCGACGTAGAACCCCCAGCCACCGACAAGGCCGAGGACGAACGCTCCCAGCGGCAGGATCAGCTTCGCCCATAATTTGAGCACATCAACGTCGAGCCAATGGTAGAAACCGTACCAGCACAGGATCGCGAGCAATTGGGTCGCGATGCCGCCGATGATCGTGGTCGCCGTGCCCGCCTTCATGTCGCGCCCTTCCCTTTGCCGCTTGCCGGGCGCGACTCTCGCGGCAAAGCGTCAAAATCCGGTAATCGCGGGTCGACGCTCGCAACGCGGCGCGTCTCGGACTATATGCATGGCATGACCGAATATGTGACCGTCACCAGCGACATGAATCTCGCGCGCAATGGCGCGATCAAGCTCTATGGCCGCGATGCGTTCGAGGGGATGCACCGCGCCGGCCGCCTCGCCGCCGAAACGCTCGACATGCTCGTGCCGCACGTCGTTCCCGGCGTGACCACTGCAGAGCTCGACGACCTGATCCGCAATTTCATGATCGCCGGCGGTGCCGCGCCCGCGACGCTCGGCTATCGCGGCTATACGCATTCGAGCTGCATCTCGATCAACCATGTCGTGTGCCACGGCATCCCGTCCGACCGTCAGCTCAAGGACGGCGACATCGTCAATATCGACGTGACGCCTTTGCTCGACGGCTGGCACGGCGACACCAGCCGGATGTTCCTCGTCGGCGACGTGCCGATCAAGGCGAAGCGGCTGGTCGACGTGACTTATGACTGCCTGATGCTCGGGATAGAGCAGGCCAAGCCCGGCAACACGATGGGCGACGTCGCCCACGCCATCCAGACGCATGCCGAACGGCACCGGTTCGGCGTGGTGCGCGACTTCTGCGGCCACGGCGTCGGCAAGCTGTTCCACGACGCGCCCGAGGTCGTCCATGTCGGCCGGCCCGGCACCGGTCCCGAACTCAAGCCGGGCATGATCTTCACGATCGAGCCGATGATCAACATCGGCAAGCCCGACGTGAAATTGCTCGACGACGGCTGGACCGCGGTGACCCGCGACCGCTCGCTGTCGGCGCAGTTCGAACATTCGATCGGCATCACCGAGGACGGCTGCGAGACCTTCACGCTGAGCCCCAAGGGGTACAACCAGCCGCCGTATTGAGAGCCGGCGACGGATTTAGCGGAGCTAATCCAAGCGAATTAGGCGCTCACGGCCGGCGGCGCTGCCAGCGCCGACCGACGACGCGGCCTTGCCGCGGCACTGCCAGAGGCTCGAATGTCATCACTGGCGGCACGGCGGACCCCGGCACAAGACCGGGGTGGCGACGTAAGGGAAATCGACAGCGGACTATTTTGCGCGAAGGCTCAGTGCCCTGCGTCGGCCTTCGCCGCGTCGATCGCCTTCTGGCTGCGCACGAACGGGTAGGCGAGTTGCCGCCAATAGCCGTTCGGCATCCTCTCGGGGATACCATAGCTTTGCGGCCATCGGCCCGGCGGCAGGTGGAAGGTGCCGAACAATTTATCCCACAAGGGAAAGTGGATCGCGAAATTGACGTCGACCGCTTCGGCCTCGAGCCCGTGGTGCCAATGGTGGAAGCGCGGGGTCACCATGACGTGGCCGAAGCGATCGAAATCGCCTTTCAGATTGGCATGGACCAGCCCCGAATAGACATAGACCAAAGCGACATAGGCCTGCATCACCGACGGCAGGAAGCCGAAGGTCAGCAGCGGCAGCGAGGTCACGCCGCGCAACAGGATGATCTCGACGAAATGCATCCGCGCCCCGGCCAGCCAGTCCATCGCCTTGGCCGAATGGTGCACCGCATGGAATCCCCACAGGAACGGCACGCGGTGGAACGCGCGGTGGAACCAATATTGCGCGAGGTCGGTGAGCAGCATCGCCTCGATGAACTGCACCACCCACGGCTGGCCGCCGACCGCCGCGCGGATACCGGCGAGCGAGACGGTGTTGGCATTGATGATGCTCGACGGCGCCAGCGCGAGATAGGTGAAGATCTGCACCAGCATCGAGCTGATCAGATAATAGAACAGGTCCTCGCGCCATTCGGTGCGGAACAGCCGCTGATCGCGATTGTGCGGCCAGAAGCGCTCGATCGGCGCGAACATCAGGCCGGCCGCGATCAGATTGACGACGAAGAAGTCGACCCCGAAGAACACGCCCCAATCGTGCGTTTCTCGTGCGGACACGTTGGCACCGCCGAGCAGCGCCGCGCCGATGCCGATCGCCAGCGCGGTGAAGCCGATCGCCTTTTGCGTGCGCAGCATCAGGCTGAGCAGCGCCAGCGCGTAGCTCGCGAGCAAGACCGCATGGACGACCGGCCGGAACCACAAGGTCTTTTCGACCGCTTCGAGTTCGGGAGTCGCGAACCAGCCGGGCCAGCGTAGCGCCGCGACCAGCCCGAAACCGGCGATCGCCAGGACGAGCGCGAAGAAGCCCGAATACCAGCCGCTGCCGAATTTGCGGATCGCGACGGGCGCTTCGAGATCGTCGCGCAATTGCTCGAGTGGATTGGCCATCGGATACCCCTATCCCGACACCGGTTAAGCAGAGTCTATCATGCCGCCCTTCGTCGCGCTATCGATTGCGGCGACTCTTCGAAGAAAGAGTATGGCGGAGGGGTAACGATATGCGAGGCTGGATCGCGTTATTGGCAGCGGCCGTGCTGGCCGGGTGCGGATCGGGAAGCGACAATTCGCCGGCCCCATCGGGCGCGGTGGGCGCCGCCAAGATCGATTCCGCCTATCTCGCCACCGGCGGCAACGGCGCCGACTGGGCGATGACCGGCTATAATTACGACGAGCAGCGCTTCAGCCCGCTGACCCAGATCAACGCCGGCAATGTCGGCTCGCTCGGCCTCGCCTGGTATGCCGACATGCCCGATGCCCGCGGCCAGGAATCGACCCCGGTGGTGATCGACGGAACGATCTACGTCACCGGCCCGTGGTCGAAGCTGTTCGCTTATGACGCTCTGTCGGGCAAGAAGCTGTGGGAATATGATCCCGGCGTCGACAAGACCAAGGGCGTCCAGGCGTGCTGCGACGTGGTCAATCGCGGCGTGGCGGCGTGGAAGGGCAAGCTCTTCCTCGGCACGCTCGACGGCCGGCTGATCGCGATCGATGCGCCGACCGGCAAGCCGCTATGGACCGTCCAGACCACCGACACTGCCAAGCCCTATACGATCACCGGCGCGCCGCGCGTGGTGAAGGGCATGGTGATCATCGGCAATGGCGGCGCCGAATTCGGCGTGCGCGGCTACGTCACCGCCTATGACGCCGATACCGGTGCCAAGCGCTGGCGCTTCTACACGGTGCCCAATCCCAGCCTCGCCGCCGATGGCGAAGTGTCGGACGGCGTGCTGTCAAAGGCGGCGAACTCGACCTGGTCGAAGAACGGCCAATGGAAGCAATCGGGCGGCGGCGGCACGGTGTGGGATTCGATCGTCTACGATCCCGAGCTCGACCAGCTCTATCTAGGCGTCGGCAACGGCTCCCCCTGGAACCACGGCCTGCGCTCGGAAGGCGAGGGCGACAACCTGTTCCTGTCGTCGATCGTCGCGCTGAAACCCGATACCGGCGAATATCTCTGGCATTATCAGGAGACGCCGGGCGAGAGCTGGGACTTCACCGCGACCCAGCCGATCGTCCTCACCGACCTGACGATCGACGGCCAGAAGCGCAAGGTGCTGATGCAGGCGCCGAAGAACGGCTTCTTCTTCGTCGTCGACCGCACCAACGGCAAGCTGATCAACGCCGGCAAGTTCATCAAGACGGTCAATTGGGCCGACAGCTACGATCTCCAGACCGGGCGGCCCAACGAGAATCCCGACGCGCGCTTCTACAAGACCGGCAAGCCCTTCCTCGCGGTGCCGTCGGCGCTAGCCGCACACAACTGGCAGCCGATGAGCTTCAATCCCAAGGCCGGGCTGGCCTATGTACCAGCGCAGGAACAGGTCGGACTCGCCTATATTCCACCCGACGCCGCCGGCGGCACGCGCGAGCCGATCGGCTTCAACGTCGGCACCAACATGTCGGCCGGCATGTATCCGCACGACGCCAAGACCGTCGCCGCGATCACCGCCGGCGCGACCGGCGCGCTGGTCGCCTGGGATCCGGTCGCCAACAAGGAGCGCTGGCGGGTCGATTATCCGACCCCGTGGAACGGCGGCACCATGACCACCGCGGGCAATCTGGTGTTCCAGGGCACCGCGCTCGGCGAGTTCCGCGCTTATGCCGCGGACACCGGCAAGCAGCTCTGGGCCTATCCGACGCAATCGGGGATCATGGCCGGATCGGTCACCTTCACCGTCAAGGGCCAGCAATATGTCGCGGTGCTGACCGGTCGCGGCGGCGCGCTGCCGCTGTCGATCGGCTATGCGATCGGCGCGGCGAAGAACGTTCCGAACTTGCCGCGCCTGCTGGTGTTCAAGCTCGGCGGCACGGCGCAATTGCCGGCGCTGGTCCCGCTGCCGGCGGGGCCGTTCAACCCGCCGCCCTCGACCGCCAAGCCCGACCAGATCGCCGCCGGGCAGCAATTGTTCGGCCGCTATTGCCAGGTCTGCCACGGCGCCAGCGCGGGCGGCGGCGGGGTGCTGCCGGATTTGCAACGCTCGGGCGTGCTCGCGGATGCCGATACGTGGAAATCGATCCTGATCGACGGTGCGCTGTCGAAGCAAGGGATGGTCAGCTTCGCCAAAGTGATGACTCCGGAACAGGCGCAATTGATCCGTTTCTACGTCATCGACGAGGCTAACTGGGCGAAGAGGAATCTGCCGCAAGGGTCGGCTGCGACGGATAAATAGCTCGCCCCACCATCGTCATCCCAGCGAATGCTGGGATCTCAAGCCGCATCGCGCATCGCTGGAGACCCCAGCTTTCGCTGGGGTGACGTCAGGGCGCCCCCGGGCACAGCGCCCGCATCGCCTCCGCGGTCTCGGCATCGGCGGGCAGGAAGGTCTCGAGCGCGAGATCGTCCAGCGTGAGGTCGATCGGCGATCCGAACACGGTGCGGGCGCTGTAGAAGGACAGGATGCGGTCGCCGCGCTGAAAGCGGAACGGCACCGCGACCTCGGCGAAATCGCGTGGGCGGACGTCGGATGCGGGCCCCTTGGGATAGAGATCCATCTCCTCGCGCAACGCGATCAGCGTGGTATCGCCGCTCTGCGCGATCTCGCGGTCGAGCGCACGCAGCAGGAATCCCCGCCACTCCGCCAGATTGACGATGTTCCGCGACACGCCGTCGGGATGAAGCGTCAGCCGCAGCACGTTGACCGGCGGTTCGAGCAGCGCCGGATCGACGCCCTCGACGAGCGGCGCCAATGCGCGATTGGCCGAGATCATCGTCAAATGGCGGTCGACGACCAGCGCCGGAAACGGCTCGTGCGCGGTCAGCACCGTGTCCAGCGCGGCGCGCACCGCATCGAGCGCCGGATCGGCGAAATCGCGCTGCGGAAAGGCCGGCGCGAAGCCCGCTGCGAGCAGCAAGGCATTCTGATCGCGGCGCGGCACGTCGAGTTGTTCGGACAGGCGCAGCAGCAGGTCGCGGCTGGGTCGAGCGCGCCCCGTTTCGACGAAGCTCAGGTGGCGCGGTGAGACATCGGCGTCGAGTGCAAGGTCGAGCTGGCTGACCCGGCGCCGCGTGCGCCACTCACGCAGGATCGTCCCGACATCGCTCGAACTCTGCACCATCAGCCATCCTTTCGGCACCATCCTAGCCATGCGGCGACGCGGCGCCATTACCTGGCAGGTAATTGGAACGCTCCTTCCCGATCCGCATCATCGCCGCACCAACCCCAAGGAGACCGACCATGTACGCGATCACCGACCTAGCTCCCCGCGCCGCCAAGCGTGCCAGCCGCGGCTTCGTCGCGACGGCTGACGGCGAGCAGCTTTACTATGAGGACATGGGCGACGGCCCGACCCTGCTGTTCGTCCACGGCTGGACGATGAACACCGAGTTCTGGGAGCGCCAGACCGCCGATCTCGTGCGGCAAGGGCATCGCTGCGTCGCCTACGATCAGCGCGGTTGCGGAAGGTCGTCGCCGGCCGCATCGGGCCACGACCTCAATGGCTTGGCCGACGATCTCGCCGCGGTGATCGATGCGCTCCGGCTCGACCGCGTGACCCTGGTCGGGCATTCGATGGGCGCCTGCCAGATCGCGCGCTATCTCGCACGGCACGGCGTCACGCGCATCGCCCGGGCGATCCTGGTCGCCGGCACCGCGCCGGGACTGTTCCCCGATCCGGCGAGCCGCACCGCTCCGCTCGCCGCGCAAGTCACCGCGATGATGGCCGACCGTCCGGCGTTCGTGGCGGCAATGGCGCAGCCCTTCTTCGCGCCCGAGCGCGTGTCGCCCGACATGATCGCCTGGGGCACCGGACTGGTGCTGCGCGCGACGCTTCACGCCGCGATCGAGCACACTCGTACCAACATCAATGCCGATGTCCGTGCCGACATGGCGGCCTTCACCTGCCCGACACTGATCGTCCATGGCGATGCCGACCACAGCTGCCCGATCGAGGGGAGCGGCGCGCTGGCACATGCGATGATCCCGGAGAGCGAATTGCTGATCTATGAGGGCGCCTCGCACGGCCTGCCGCTCACCCGCGGCGAGCGGCTGGCGGCCGATATTGCCGCGTTCGTCGCGCGGAGGTGAGGCCAGAAAGCATCCAAAACCTCCTCCCTGCGAGCAGGGAGGGGAGTTTGATACGACCTAGACCAGCGCTCCCGCGCGCTTGAGCGCTTCCTGGAGCGCGAGCGTGGGGGCGACCGCGACGTCGGGGACGATCCCGGTTCCTTCCCAATCCTTGCCGGTCGCCGGATCGATCGTTCGGCCGACCGGCAGGAACACCGCCAGTCCGCCGCCGATCGATTCGAACCCGCCGAAATGATTAGCGCCCGCCGTGGTCTCGCCGATCAGCGTGGCGCGGCCGGTGTGCTTGAAGGCGAGCGCGAGATGCTCGGCCGCCGACGCGGTGCGGCCCGAGGTCAGGTAGAAGGCCTTGGCGCCAAACAGCCGGGTCTCGTCGGCCCTGGGCACGACATAATGTTCGGTGCGGACGATCCCCGGCGCCGCGCCGCTCGCCGGGCGGATGAAGGCGTCGCCGTCGAACGCATTGCCGCGCGCCTTGGCGATCGAGGCGACCATTTCCATCTGCACCAGCACCGCCGGCTTGGCGAACAGATAGGGCAGCATCGCGTTCATCTGGGCGACCCCGCCGCCGCCATTGTAGCGGCAATCGATGATCACCGCCTTGGCCGTCGCATGCTCGCGCATGAACCGCTCGCTCGCCGCCGCGACGTCGGGATCGTCGGGGAAGCCGATGAAGCGGATATAGGCGACGTCCCTGGCGATCCAGCCGGCATCCTCGATTACCGCGCGGCGCATCGGCTGCGGTCCGGCGGCACTGCGAGGCGGGGCGGCGGCAGGCTGCGGGCCGGCCGCGCCGGCCGCGGGTTTGGGCCGGTTGCCGGGATCGAGCATCTCGACCGGAATCACCCGCAAGTGACGATCGATCGAGACGGCCGCGAGATCGGCGGTCAATCGTTGCCCGAGCTCGGCGGGATCGGTGATACCCTTATAGGCCCCGGCCGCCGCTTTCTGTCGCAGCATCGCGGCGTAGCGCTTACCGGTTTCGGGAATGACGTAGCCACTCTCGAGCAGATCGGCGAGCGCCAGCGCCGGGTCGCCATTGGGTGCCGCCGGCCCCTCCAACGCTCCCGCTTGGCCGCTGCCGAGCGCGGCGATCGCCGCCGCCGACAATGTCAGAAATGCCCGCCGATCCATCAATCGATCCTCCCCGACTACATTTGTAAGCGTAAGCGCTTATACATTTTGCCCGCGGCCTGTAAAGCAGCTACGATACGCGCATGACCGTCCACACCGCCGCCAGTTTCGGCACCGCGTTGCGCCGCCTGATCGATCATCTCGATGGCGCGCTCGAACGCGCCTATCGCGACGACGGCCTGGACTTCCGTCCGCGCTACACGCCGGTCGTCCGCGCGCTGGTCGCCGATGGACCGCAAAGCATCCGCGCACTCGCCGACCGGCTCGGCGTGTCGCATTCGGCGGTCAGCCAGACGGTATCGCAAATGGCGGCGGCCGGACTGGTCGCGGTGACGCGCGGCGAGGAGGACGCGCGCCAGCGGATCGTCGCGCTGACCCGCACGGCCCAGGCGCTGCTGCCGCGTCTCCAGGATCATTGGCGCGCGGCGCGCATCGCCACCGCCTCGCTCGACACCGAAACCGGTGGGGTGCTGGTCGAGGTGATCAACCGCGCCAATGAAGCGCTCGACCGCCGCCCGTTCGCCGACCGGCTAATGTCGCTGCGCAAGGAACGTGCCGCCGCAACGGGCAATCGCAACGGCGCTGCCTAATTTAGAGGCAATTGATCGACCCGCCCGCGACCCCTCGCGCGGCCATGCCCTCCGCGCGAATTCTGGCACGCTTCATGTAAGGCGCCTGCGCATATACTCGTTAGAGCGGGAAACCGGGGACATAGCCGCGTGAAGAAGATCGAAGCGATCATCAAGCCGTTCAAGCTGGACGAGGTGAAGGAGGCGCTGCACGAAGTCGGCGTCAGCGGCATCACCGTGACCGAGGCCAAGGGTTTCGGCCGCCAGAAGGGCCATACCGAACTCTATCGCGGCGCCGAATATGTCGTCGACTTCCTGCCCAAGGTGAAGCTGGAAGTCGTGGTCGAGGACAATCTCGCCGAGCGCGTGGTCGAGGCGATCGCCCAGGCCGCGCAGACCGGCCGGATCGGCGACGGCAAGATCTTCGTCATGCCGGTCGAGACCGTGCTCCGCATCCGTACCGGCGAACGCGACGAGGCGGCGATTTAACAGATTTCCCCTCCCGCTTGCGGGCGGGGTCGGGGGAGGACCTGTCCCGGGGCGGCAACCTTCCTCGTTTAGCAACCGACACGCCCTCCCCTAACCCCTCCCGCCAGCGGGAGGGGAATATGATGAAGGAATACCCATGGCGACGACCGCGAACGACGTTCTCAAGAAGATCAAGGACGAGGAGATCGAGTGGGTCGATCTGCGGTTCACCGACCCCAAGGGCAAGTGGCAGCACCTCACCATGGTCTCGACCGTGGTGGGCGAGGACGAGCTGACCGACGGCTTCATGTTCGACGGTTCGTCGATCGAGGGCTGGAAGGCGATCAACGAGTCGGACATGATCCTCAAGCCCGATCTGGACGCGGTCTATGTCGATCCGTTCTCGGCCACGCCGATGCTGATCCTGGTCTGCGACGTCGTAGAGCCATCGACCGGCGAGCTCTATTCGCGCGACCCGCGCTCGACCGCCAAGCGCGCCGAGGCGTACCTCAAGACCACCGGCATCGGCGACACCGTCTATGTCGGTCCCGAGGCCGAGTTCTTCATGTTCGACAACGTGCAGTTCGAAACGAGCTACGCGACGTCCTATTACAAGATCGACGACATCGAGCTGCCGACCAACTCGGGCCGCGAATATGAAGGCGGCAACCTCGGCCACCGCCCGCGCGCCAAGGGCGGCTATTTCCCGGTCGCGCCGGTCGACTCGGCGGTCGATATCCGCGGCGAGATGGTCTCGACCATGATCGAGATGGGCCTGCCGTGCGACAAGCACCACCATGAGGTGGCGGCCGCGCAGCACGAGCTCGGCCTGACCTTCGGCACGCTGACCGAAACCGCCGACCGCATGCAGATCTACAAATATGTCGTGCATCAGGTCGCGCATGCCTATGGCAAGTCGGCGACCTTCATGCCGAAGCCGATCAAGGAAGATAACGGCTCGGGCATGCACACCCATCTATCGATCTGGCAGGGCAAGGAGCCGCTGTTCGCGGGCAACGGCTATGCCGGCCTGAGCGACATGTGCCTGTATTTCATCGGCGGCATCATCAAGCACGCCAAGGCGCTGAACGCTTTCACCAACCCGACCACCAACAGCTACAAGCGGCTGGTGCCGGGTTACGAAGCGCCGGTTCTGCTGGCCTATTCGTCGCGCAACCGCTCGGCGTCGTGCCGCATCCCCTACGGCACGGGCGCCAAGGCCAAGCGCGTCGAAGTCCGCTTCCCCGACGCGATGGCCAATCCGTATCTCGCTTACGCGGCGCTGTTCATGGCCGGCCTCGACGGCATCCAGAACAAGCTCCACCCGGGCGATGCGATGGACAAGAACTTGTACGACCTGCCGCCGGCGGAGTTGGCCGAGGTTCCGACCGTGTGCGGCAGCCTGCGCGAGGCGCTCGACAGCCTGGAAGCCGATCACGACTTCCTGCTCAAGGGAGACGTGTTCTCGAAGGACCAGATCGAGGCCTATATCGAAATCAAGCGCGCCGATGTCGCGCGGTTCGAGATGACCCCGAGCCCGGTCGAGTTCGATATGTACTACAGCGCCTGAGGCGCGGCCACGACCGCGCCGGTGCGCTTCGGCGCACAGGCGCTGTCGGCCGGCCTCGCGCAGCGAGGACCGACGACGCGGCTTCGCCGCGTCGGAACCAGGCAAAAAAGAACGGGCGCCCGGATCCGATCCGGGCGCCCTCTTTTGTCTCGTCGGCCGGTCAGATCCGGTAACGGAAAGCGAACTTGTACCCTTCGTAGAGCGCGATGCCGAGGAACAGGATGTCCATCCCGTCGGCCGCGTTCATGAACAGCGAGACGGTTCCGTTCGCCCCCAAGTCGGCGAAGGCCGTCGCGAAGGACAGATTCTCCAGCTTCGCGAGCATGGCGACATCGGCCAGTGCCGTGCCCAATGCCCAACCCAACGCCGCGCAGGCTGCCCCCAGGATGCCGAATTTCTGGTCGACACCCTTGCCGGTCGCGCGCACCGCGTAACCGACGACGGCGCCCACCGCGATCGCCATCAATCCCAGAGCGTAGCCGCTGACATAGACGACCACCGCCCATAGGATGGCGCCGACCAGTGCCGCGACGATACCGGCCGGCACCGCCAGTGCGAAATTCTGCTGGCTGCGCAACATCGCCAGCGCGTCGTCATGGTTCATTTGCTCGAACTCGGGCGGTTCGATCGCTGCTTCCGTCATTGAGAGTCCCCCTTCTTGCGTTCCAAGCCCCGAGCATAACCGCAACGCGCGAGCGGGAAAGGTCATTCAATCCGATCGTCCAGCCCGCACCGCGCCGAAATGCTGCGCGAGGTAGAGACCGATCGCCAGCCAGCCGAGCGCCGCGACGACGATCCCGAGGTTGCGATCGATCATCGGCAGCCGCCACAGCAGCAGCGCGACACCGGCGGCGAGATTGGCCGTGCCCCATAGGAAATTGATCGTCGGCGACGAATGACCGATGCCGCGCGGCCGGGCGAACGGCGTCGGAAACGGCTCGCCGCGCAGGCCCGCCGCGAGATGCGGGATGGCATTGCACAGCAGCGCCCCCGCCAGGAACAGCACCACCCAGATCATCGCCCCCGCTCCCCCTTTTTGCCGTTGTGCCATCGGCCACGCCCGTCTGGCAATGGAGCCGCCCCATTGCTGTCGCGTTGATCCCGAAACCACGGGAGACGGACATGACGGTCAAGGCCATAGCGCTCAATTGTACGCTCAAGACCGAGGGCGAATCCTCTACCGACGCGATGATCGACGTGCTGAAACAGGCATTCGCCAAGGCGGACGTCGAGGTGACCGAGACGGTTCGCGTCGCCGCGCTCGACATCAAGCCCGGCGTTACCTCCGACGAAGGCGACGGCGACGACTGGCCGGCGCTGCGGCGGAAGGTTCTCGATCACGACATCCTGATCCTGGGCGGCCCGATCTGGCTGGGCCAGGTCGGCAGCATCGCCAAACGCGTGATGGAACGGATGGACGCCTTTCTCGACGAGACCGACGATCACGGCCGGATGCCGAGTTACGGCAAGGTCGCGGTCGCCGCGATCGTCGGCAACGAGGATGGCGCGCACGGATCGTCGGCGCAGATCTTCCAGGCGCTCAACGACCTGGGCTGGACCATTCCGGCGGTCGCCGCCTGCTATTGGGTCGGCGAGGCGATGGGGTCTGTCGACTTCAAGGATCTCGCGCAGACTCCCGACAAGGTGCTGAAGACAGCGACCATGGTGGCCGGCAACGCGGCGCATCTCGTGCAATTGCTCAAGGAAAAGCCCTATCCTGGGTAAGCGGGATGCGACGAACCGAGTAGAGAGGCGTTGCCGCGCGTGACCGACCCCCCTAGGCGGCGCGGCGATGCGGTTGTCCCTGCCCTTCGCCCTCCCCGATCGCCGCCGCACCATCTCGTTCGTGCTCGCGCTTACGATCGAGTTGCTGTTGCTCCTGGCGCTGATGTTGCTCGGGCCGCATTTCACGCCGTTGTCCGAGCCGACCCGGCGAGCGACCAGCGTCAGCCTGTCGCCATCGGATCGGGAAGCGGCGACCAGTCCACAGCATCGGACCAAAGCGCATTCCGCGACCCGGCCGGCGTCGGGCAAGATCATACCGGTCCCGCCGCTGCCACCCGTCATCACGCCGTCGAAAGTGCCCTCACCGCCCAACGCGCTTCCCGGCGTGCTGCCGATCGAACTGGGCGCCAACGACATCAGCAAGCTGAAGTCGAGCGCGCCCAGCAATGACGATGGCGCGGAGAGCGGCACGGACAGCAAGCTCGCTTATGGCCCCGGCGAAGGCCCGGGCGGCCAGCCGTTGTTCAACGCCGAATGGTATCGCGAGCCGAGCAACGCCGAGCTCAACGGCTATCTGCCGCGTGGGGCGCCGCCCAATAGCTGGGCGCTGATCGCCTGCCAGACCGTACCCAAATTCCATGTCGAAAATTGCCGATCGATCGGCGAATCTCCGGTCGGATCAGGACTCGCCCGCGCGATGCGCGAAGCGGCCTGGCAATTCCTCGTCCGCCCGCCGCGGCGTGGGGGCAAGGTGCTGGTCGGGGCATGGGTCAAGATCCGGATCGACTTCACGCTGAAGCCCGGCCAGTCGGACAAGGACGACCAGCCCCCCGCGCAATAAGCCTCACGGCAGCAGGATTGTCGCACCCTCAGTCTTGCCCGCCTCGAGCTGGCGATGTGCGTCGGCGACGTCCTCGAGCGCGAAGGTCTGGCCGATTTCCGGCTTGATCGCGCCCTTGGCCAGCATGGCGAAGACGCGCGCGAAGCCTGTGTCGCGCTCTTCCTTCGTCGCATAATAATGGAACAAGGTCGGCCGGGTGACGAACAAGGATCCATGGCTGTTGAGCTGGCCGAGCGCGACCCCGGTCACCGGGCCGCTGGCATTGCCGTAGCTGACGATCAATCCGCGCCGCGCGGTCGATTTGAGCGACGCTTCCCAGGTCGCGGCGCCGACGCCGTCGAGCACTACCTCCACGCCCTTGCCGCCGGTGATCTCGCGCACGCTCTCGGCGATGTCGTGCTCGCGATATTGGATGACATGGTCGGCCCCCGCCCGCGTCGCGCGCTCGGCTTTGTCGGGCGATCCGACCGTGCCGATCACCGTCGCACCGATCGCCTTGAGCCAGCCGACCGCGAGGTGCCCGACCCCGCCCGCCGCGGCATGGACCAGCACCGTCCAGCCGGGCTGCACCTTGGCGCAACGCTCGACCAGGAATTCGGTGGTGCAGCCCTTGAGCAGGATCGCCGCCGCGGTCCGGTCGTCGACATCGTCGGGCAGCTTGACCAGGCTGTCGATCGGCAGATTGCGATGCGTGGCATAACTGCCGATCGTCGGGCCGAACGTGCCGACGCGGTCGCCGACCGCGAAATCGGTCACCCCCTCGCCCAGCGCTTCGATCACGCCGACGCCTTCGCCGCCCAGCCCGCTCGGCAGTTTGAGCGGGTAGAGACCGGTCCGCTGATAGATTTCGATGAAGTTGAGGCCGACCGCGGTCGACCGGATACGCACCTCGCCCGGGCCGGGATCGGGCAGGTCGACATCGACCCAGTGGATGACTTCCGGCCCACCATGCTGCTCGATCCGTGCGACGCGTGCCATCATCCGTCCTCCCGTTGCGACGGTCATCAACTGGGGAGTCTCGTTTCGGGTTGCAACCTAACTTGCACCGCGTCATCTAATGCGCCACCATACCCGATATTTGAAAACCGCGGAGGCGAGGATGAAGAGCTACCTGAAGCACTATATCGACGGTCGATGGGTCGATAGCGAGGGCGGCACTCGCCACGACGTGATCGATCCCTCGACCGAACAGCCGGTCAGCGAGATCATGCTTGGCACCAAGGCCGATGTCGACAAGGCGGTCGCCGCGGCGAAGAAGGCGTTCCGGAGCTATTCGCAGACCTCCGTCGAGGAGCGCGTCGCGTTGCTCGAGCGGATCATCGAGGAATATAAGGCGCGCATCCCCGATCTGGCGGCGGCGACCAGCGAGGAAATGGGCGCGCCGATCGGTTTCGCCAGCATGGCGCAGGCCCCCGCCGGGCTCGGCTATTTCATCGGCACGCTCGCCGCGCTCAAGGAATTCAAGTTCAGCGAACAGGTTGGCAAGAGCCGCGTCGTGCACGAGCCGATCGGCGTGGTCGGCATGATCACGCCGTGGAACTGGCCGCTCAACCAGATCTGCGCCAAGGTCGCCCCCGCGCTCGCCGCCGGCGACACGATGGTGCTCAAACCGTCGGAGGAAGCGCCGGGCAATGCCGTCATCCTGGCCGAGATCCTCGACAAGGCCGGAGTGCCGGCGGGCGTGTTCAACCTGGTCAATGGCGACGGTCCCGGCGTCGGCGCCGCGATCTCCAGCCACAAGGATGTCGACATGGTGAGCTTCACCGGCTCGACCCGCGCCGGCATCGCGGTGGCGCAGGCCGCCGCCCCGACCGTCAAGCGCGTCCATCAGGAATTGGGCGGCAAGGCGCCGAACCTGGTGCTGAAGGGCGCCAATCTGCCCGAAGTGCTGCCGCCGACCGTGCAGGGCGTGCTGGCGAACAGCGGCCAGAGCTGCATCGCGCCGACTCGCCTGCTGGTCCACGAAAGCCAGGTCGCCGATGCCACCGGCGTGGTGAAGAGCATCATGGAAGCGACGCCGGTCGACGCAGCCTCGGTGATGGGCGCTCATATCGGGCCGGTGGTCAACAAGGCGCAGTACGAGAAAATCCAGGGACTGATCCAGTCGGCGATCGACGAAGGCGCCACCCTGGTCACTGGCGGCACCGGCCGGCCAGACGGACGCAACGCCGGTTTCTTCGTCAAGCCGACCCTGCTCGCCGACGTGACTCCCGACATGCGCATCTATCGCGAGGAAACGTTCGGGCCGGTCGCGACGATCACCAAATATAGCGATGCCGACGATGCCATCGAGATGGCCAACGACACCGATTACGGCCTGTCGGCGACGATCTCGGGCGACCCCGCAGAAGCAGCGAAGGTCGCGCCCAAGCTGCGCGCCGGGCTGGTCACGATCAACGCCTGGGGGCCGAGCGGCCCGACGCCGTTCGGCGGCTACAAGCAATCGGGCAATGGCCGTGAAGGCGGCAAATACGGCATCGCCGATTTCATGGAGCTGAAGACCATCGTCGGCGAACCCGCCTGATGATCGCGGCCCCTCCCGTTTTTTGCGCGGGAGGGGCCGTTCACGGCTCAATGCAACGGCCAGACCGCCAGGATCAGCGGCGTGCCGCACAACACGACGAGCACCGACAGCGGCGCGCCCAGCCGGGCATAATCGCCGAACTTGTAGCCGCCTGGGCCGAACACCAGGGTGTTGCATTGGTGCCCGATCGGGGTGAGAAAATCGCACCCCGCGCCCATCGCCGTCGCGATCAGGAACGCCTCCGGCCGATAACCGAGGTCGTGCGCAAATACCGCCGCGATCGGCGCCATGACCAGCACCGTGGCGGCGTTGTTGAGGAACGGCGTCACCGCCATCGCCGCGACCAGGATCAGCGCGACCGCGCCCCAGGGCGGCAAGCTGGCGGCGACGTGCGCGAGCCAGGTCGCCAGGATCTGCGACGCGCCGGTCGTACGCAGCGTGTCGCTGACCGGGATCAGCGCGCCGAGCATGATCAGGATCGGCCATTCGACGCTGGCATAGGCCTCGGCCAGCGGCAGCGCGCCGGTCGCCAGGATCAACGCCGCGGCGGCGAAAAAGGCGACCGCCACCGGGACGAGGCCGGTCGCCGTCGCGGCCATCGCCACCGCCAGGATCGCGACCGGCAACAGCCCCTTGCCCGAATTGCCCAGCCGCAACTGACGTTCGGCGAGCGGCAAGGCGCCGAGTTCGGGCAAACGCTCGGGCAACAGGCTGAGCGGCCCCTGCAGCACGATGACGTCGCCGGCACGGAGCACGGTGCCGCCGAGCCGATGCGTCAGCCGCTCGCCTTCGCGCGACACCGCGATCAGGTTGATGCCGAGCCGCCGCTGCATTTGCATCCGGCTGGCGGTGCGGCCGATCAGCGGCGAGTTGGTCGCCACGACCGCCTCGATCACGCCGATCTCCTCATCCTTGCGATCCTCCGGGACGTCGCGTTCCGAGCCGGCGAGCGTGAACTTGTTGGTCGCGATGATGCGTTCGAGCGTATCGGGCTCGCCCCCCAGGATCAGCGTGTCGCCCTCGCGCAGGGTCATCCAGGGCTGCGGTTGGCTGCGCATGCCGGCGCGCATCACGCTGGTCACGGTGACGTCGCCGTCGTGGCGGTCGCGGAACTGGTCGACCGTCTCGTCGATCGCCGGCGAGCCCTCGCCGACCGTCACCTCGGTGACATAATCCTTGATGTCGAGCGCCTCGCCCATCGTCGGCACGCCGCGCCGGTCGCGCGGCAACAGGCGATAGCCGAAGCGCAGGAAGACCAGGCCGATCACGAGTAGCCCGAAGCCGGTCGGGAAATAGTCGAACATGCGGAACGGCTGGCCGGTCATGTCCTGCCGTACCCGGCTGACGATGATGTTGGGCGACGTCCCGACCAGGGTCATCAGCCCGCCGAGCAGCGAGGCGAACGACATCGGCATCAGGAAGACCGAGGGCGAGGCCTTGTTCTTCTTGGCCATCTGGAAGGCGGCGGGCATCAGCATCGCCAGCGCCCCGACATTCTTGACCAGGGCAGAGGTCACGCCGACCGAGGCGGTCAGCACCAGCAATTGCGTGCGGATCTTGGTGACGCGGCCGGCGATCAGCGCCAGCGCGCGCTCGATCATGCCTGATCGCTGCACCGCCGCCGAGATCACCAGCGCCGACCCGACGATGATCACGATGTCGTCGGAAAAGCCGGTGAACGCTTCCTTGGGTTTGACGATGCCGAGTGCCAGCCCGGCGAGCAGCGCCAGCATCGCGGTCACGTCGTAACGAAAGCGGCCCCACACGAACATCGCCATCATCGCGACCAGAAGGGCGATCGACAGATATTGGGGTGTGGTCATCGGGCCTCGTCGTCAGCTTCCTGAAAGCGGAAACAAACGAACCCGAAACAATCTCCCCCGAAAAACGCCTGATATGGATCAGGACGCGGTGCTGCCGTTAGTGGACGGTGCCCACCGCGCGGCCTTGCGACATCAGCACGATCAACCGTTCGATCTGGCGCCAGCGGCAGAAATTGAGGTGATTGCCGAGGTCGCGACTCTTGTCGGCACGCGCCGCCGCCTCGAATCCTGCATCGTCGCCGAATGTCGCCATCAGCTCCTGCGCGGCGTCGACCGACGAGCGATCAGCGAGATAGAGGTGCATGCGATACTCCGACTGGCCAGCGCCCGATCCCTACAAGGCGCGTGCCACGAACAGCGTGGTGGCGGAAAGCGGCGGGATGCGGTGGTAAATTGTCATGCACCATGATGTTTCGACCTGCCCCACGCGTCCCGTGCCGGGACACTGGCGTCCGATCCTGGAACATGGCAGGCAGCGGGCATGAGACCGAATCCGCCGCAATCGACCGCTCCCGCCGCCGGCGGATGCCTGCTCGCGCTCGGCGTGGTTGGCGGGGCGGTCGCCGGAATCATGCTGCATCAGACCAGCCTGGGAATCATTCTGGGCGTAGCGGCCGGCGCGATCGCCGCGACGATCGTCTTCCTGATCGACCGGCGGCGCTGAGGGCAGCGTGCGGTGATCTGACCCAGTTCCGTCAGCCCGGACTCGTTCCGGGGCCCAACGGGAGGCGAAGGAAAAGCTTGAGGCTCCATGATCCGGCGCGGCTGGTTGGATGCCGGAACAAGTCCGCATGACGATCCGGATTAGGCCAGCATTCCAGGAACAGCTTTCTCCCGCCCGCTGCTTCCGCTCGCTCGACCCCTACCGTAGCGCCCGCGCCAGCCGCACCACGCGGCCGATTACCGCGACGCGATCGGCCCGGACCGGGGCGATGGCCGGAGTCGCGGGATTTTCGCTCGCTACCTGCACTTCGAGCCCGACCCGCGCGACGCGCTTGACCAGCAAGGCATCGTCGAGCCGGATCACAAAAACCCCCGGTCGCGACGACAGCCGGCGATCGGCCATGTCGACGAACAAGGCGTCGCCGTCATGGATCAGCGGCTCCATCGAGTCGCCGTGCGCGGTGATCATGGTCAGCGCCGCGGGCGAGACGCCGAGTCGCGCCACCACGCGCGGATCGATCCGTTCCTCGCCGCCATTGCGATCGTCCTCGACCAGCCCGCCGGCGCCAGCATGGGCGTCGGCATCGATCCGGCGCACCGCGATCATCGCCGAGTCCCGCGCGGCACCGCCCAGCGCGCTTTCGTCCACATTGAAATAAGCGGCGAGCCACCGGCGGTCCTCCTCATCGAGTCGCCGGGGCGTGCCGCGCTTCACGAATTGCTGGAGGTAGGCGTCGTTGCGTCCCAGCGCACGCGACAGCCACGCCAGGCTCGTCCCTGCCTCGTCGGCCAATCCCGCCAACGTCGATCGCACGTCAACCATGATTGCCACCATAGTCGTAGGAAATTTCCTAGACAAGTTGGAATGTGGAACACATCATGAACATAACGACGCGAGTCGCAGCGGGAAAGGCGCAGAAACAGATGCATATCGGACGCGAGGTGGAGAAATTTTTGCGGCGGTCGAACATGCCGCCGACGCGGTTCGGCCGGCTGGCGGTCAACGATCCGCGGCTGGTCGGCGACCTGCGCAACGGGCGCGAGCCGGGCAGCCGGGTGGCGCGCCGCATCGTCGATTTCATCGCCACCCAGGACGCCGCGCAGTGAGCCGAGTCGAACGCGACCTGATTAAGATCGTCACCGACTCGGCCGCCGAAACAGCCGCCGGCGCCGGGGCATCGCTGGTCCGCAGCCGCGACTGGTCGTCGTCGCTGTTCAATGGTGTCCGGCTGACGATGGAGATCACGGCGCCGAAGAATGAGGCATTCGAACGCTGGCTGGCCGAGCTGCCGGAGGCGGATTTGCGATTGCGTGGCTATTTCGTCGCGAGTGCCGACCTGGTTGAACGGCGCGAGGGCGCGGCGGTGGTGGAATTCTTGCTGGTGGAGGAAAATTAGAGCGATCGACATCTACAAATGTCCAGCCCCTCTCCTTCTGGGGAGGGGTAGGGGGATGCCTCGCAGAGCGCTCGTCTCGCGTCACTGCCCCACCCCAACCTCTCCGGAAGGGGAGCTTTCAAGCATTCTCGTACTGGGCTGGCTCAGCCGACGCGCGAGGCAAGCTGACGCAGGACACCGAGCGTCTCTTCCAGCGAGCCCGCCGCCGGGGCTTCCTCGGCCACTTCCGCCGGTGCCGGCGCCGCGACTTCCTTGCGCTTGGCCACCCCACGCTCGAGCCGGTCGAGCAGATCGTGGATCGTCGCCGCGGGCTGCGGTGCCGAGGTCTCGGGCGAGCGCACCATCGGGGTCAGCTCGAACGTCTCGATCCGCTCGTGCGACGCGAAGCGCGGTTCAGGCGCCGGCTCGGGTTCAGCCTCCGGCTCGGGCTCCGGCGCCGGCCGCGCGGATGGCGCGACGACGGGCGACGCGGGGGCGATAATCGACGGCCGCAGATCGACCCGCGCGATCGGCTCGGGCGCGGACAATGATTCGGGCTCTGGGGCGGACGGCTCGAGCCAGATCGGCGCGGGCGGCGCGACAGGTTCCTCCATCCGACCGAGCGGCAGCGGTTCAGGCTCGGGCAGGGGCGGATCGAGCGGATTGCGATAGGTCGCCAGCGGCGTGTCGAGGTCCGCCGGGATCGAGCGCTCCTCGACCGTCGCGGGTTCGAACGCCATCGCGTCGGCGGCCGTCATCGGCGGCGGCGACTCGGCGGTGACTTCGAGGAACGGCGTCCCTAGGTCTCGATTAGCGAAGACCGGGCGGCGCGGCGGCGCGTCGGGGTGCGCATCCGCCCGGCGTAGGATCGGCACGCCGTCCTCGCGCGCGTCGCGGCCGAGTACGACGGTGCGGTTGCCGACCAGCAGGAACAGGCCAAACCAGCTCATCGCGCCGACGCAGAGCGCGACGAAGAAAGCGATGGCGAGATGCGCGGTGGTGCCGAGCGGCGGTTGCGCGGCGGTGACGAAAGAGGCGATTCCGCTATCGACCACCAGATCCTCGATCACCCCGATCGGCATGATCAGGAACATCAGGGCGGCGAGCGCGGCGAGCACGAGCGCGGCAGCCGGGGCCAGGGGCACGACGAATCGTACTGGACCGCCACCACCCAACAGGGCGGCGATCGGCAGGGAGAAATTCAGGCGCTGGCGACCGTGGATGGCGTCCATTTCAGGTCCGTTTTCCGAGCTTCGACAAGTCTTTGGTAAACGGGGGCGTAACGCGAAATGTTTGACGACCAGTTACGATCGCGTTCGACGACGGTACGCGCCCGGGTACGCCGCGCTTCCCACCCCTGGCGATCCGCGAACAGCCCGGTCAGCGCCGCGGCGATTGCCGCGGGATCGTCTGGCGCGAACAGGGTGCCGGTATCGCCGTCGCGGACCAGTTCGCGATGGCCGCCGACGTCCGACGCCGCGACCAGCCGCCGCTGCGCCATCGCCTCGAGCGGCTTCAATGGGGTGACCAGATCGGTCAGGCGCATCTTCTTGCGCGGGTACGCGAGCACATCCACCAAGCTATAATAGCGCTCGACCTCGGTATGGGGAACGCGCCCGACGAACCGGATCGCGCCGGCGACCGGCGAGGCGGCGGCCTGCGCTCGCAACGCCGGCTCCATCGGGCCGCCGCCGACCAGCAACAGCTTGGCCGCCGGCCGCGTCGCGACCAGCGCCGGCATCGCCGCGATCAGGTCGTCGAGCCCCTCGTAATCGTAGAAGCTGCCGATGAACCCGACCACATCGTCATCGGGTGCGAGGCCAAGTTCCGCCGCCAGTCCCGCGTCGCGCGGCAGCGGCTCGCCGAACAGGGTCAGGTCGACGCCGTTGGGCGACACCATGATCTTGGCGGGGTCGATCCCGCGCTCGATCAGGTCGCCCTTCAGCCCCTCGCAGATCACCGCGACCGCATCGGCCTGGCGCACCGCGCGCGTCTCGAGCCAGTGCGTGGCGCGATAGCGCAGCGAACCCTCGGTCCCGGTGCCGTTGCCCACCGCCGCATCCTCCCAGAAGGCACGGATCTCGTAGAGCACCGGCACGCCGAGGCGCTTGCCCGCGCGCAGCGCCGCCATGGCGTCGAGCACCGGCGAATGGGCATGGATCACGTCGGGGTGAAAGCGCTCGGCCACGGCCGTGACGCGGTCGGCGAGTGCTGCGATCTCGCGCCATTCGCGGATCGGGCTGCGGGCCGGCGCGGGGACCTCGGTGCGGTAGAAATCGAGGCCGTCGACCACTTCCGCATTGACCCTCGCCACGCCGTGGCGCGGTCCCGTCACCGCCGCAACGTTCCATCCCCGGGCGATCTGCGCCTTCAGGATGGCGCGCGTGCGAAAGGTATAACCGCTCTGCAACGGCAGGCCGTGATCGAGGACGTGGAGGATGCGCATCGCCATTTTCCTTGCCACGCGACTGTTTAACGGCACGTCAACCCGGCGGCGGTAGGAGCGATCCTACACCCGTTCGGCCCCAGGTCGTCGAAGGGCATGGGCTGGCAGGCGCGCCTCGGCAAGCTTGCACGAACGGGGAAGTTGGAAGGCCGTGGCATGATCGACAATTTCGCGTTGGCAATCAGCCATGGCCTGATGGCGCTCGCGATCCTGTTGCTGCTGCGCCGCCGCGACCTCGATGACGAGCGGCCCGAGCCGCCAAGCAAGATCAAGCGGCGATGATCCACGATCTCGCTTTCGTCGGCTTTCTCGGAGCATTCTTCGCGCTGGCATTTCGCCGGCCGTTCCTGTTCATCCTGAGCTATGTCTATATCGACATCGTCTCGCCGCAGCGGCTGACCTATCTGCTGCTCAATTCGGTGCCGATCTCGCTGATCGCAGTGGCGCTGGCGGTCGGATCCTGGGCGCTGATCGACGACAAGAAGGACAGCCGCTTCGCGCCGCGCCAGATCGTCATCCTGATCCTGCTCGCCTGGTGCGCGATCACCACGACCAGGGCCGATTTCCCGGTCGAGGCGCTCGATAAATGGGATTGGGTCTGGAAGTGCTTGGCCTTCGCCGCCTTCCTGCCGCTGACCCTGCGCACGCGCCTGCGCATCGAGGCACTGCTGACCTTCATGATCCTGTCGGCATCGTCGATCATCATCGTCGGCGGGATCAAGACCCTGGCCGGCGGCGGCGGCTATGGCGAGCTCAACCTGATGGTCCAGAACAATTCGGGCCTGTACGAGGGCTCGACCATCTCGACCGTGGCGATCGCGATCATCCCGGCGATCCTGTGGCTCGAGAAATACGGCACGATCTTTCCCGCCGACTGGAAGCGGAAATTGTTCTGCTACGCGCTCGTCTTCGCCTGTCTGCTGATCCCGATCGGCACATCGACGCGCACCGGTTTGCTCTGCATCGGCCTGCTCGCGGTACTGATGCTGCGCAATTCGAAGCGCAAGTTCCTCTATCTCGGCATGGTCGCCGCGATCGGGCTGGTCGCCGTCCCGTTCCTGCCCAAGTCGTTCACCGACCGCATGAGCACGATCAAGAGCTATCAGCAGGACGAATCCGCCGCGACCCGCGTCGCCGTGTGGAAATGGACCTGGGAGTACGTCAAGCAGCATCCGATGGGCGGCGGCTTCGAAATGTACCGCCAGAACCACATCCGCTACGACATCGTGAAGACCGACGGCACCGCCGATAACGCCAAGCTGGACACCACGCTGACGGTCGACCGCGCGCGTGCTTACCATTCGGCCTATTTCGAGATGCTGGGAGAGCAGGGCTGGCCGGGGCTGATCCTGTGGCTGATCATCAACCTCGGTGGGTTGATCCGGATGGAAGTGATCCGCCAGCGCTACAAGAAAGCCGGCGACGATTACGCCTGGGTCGCGCCGCTCGCCGGCGCGCTGCAGGCGGGGCAATTGCTCTACATGCTGGGCGCCTGCTTCATTGCGATCGCGTTCCAGCCGTTCATCTTCCAGCTGATCGGCGCGCAGATCGGGCTCGACACCTATCTCCGGCGTCGCCGCGCCGAGGAAAGCTTCCGCCCGATGAGGCGCGTCAAGCCGGCGACCCCGGCACCGCCGCCCGAACCGGCGCTGGCATGACCAAGCCGGAGCTTCGCGCGCTGACCAGCGTGCGCGGCGTGGCCGCGTGGATGGTGGTGCTCTACCATATCCGCCTGACGATCGCGGGCCTGCCCCAGGGCTGGGTGAATTTCTTCGCAAAGGGCTATCTGGCGGTCGATTTCTTCTTCCTGCTGTCGGGGTTCGTCATCTGGCTGAGTTGGGGCAAGCGGCTGCGCGCCGAGGGCTGGCGCGGCGTGCCGGCGTTCCTCCACAAGCGAGTCGCTCGGATCTGGCCGCTGCATCTCGTCGTGCTGGGCGGTGCGGTGCTGCTCGCGCTGGCGCTGACCGCGACCGGACGGCACGACTCGGCCGAATTCCCATTCCATGAGCTGCCGCTGCAAGTCTTCCTGCTGCAGAATTGGGGATTCACCGACGCGCTGACCTGGAACGATCCGGCCTGGTCGATCAGCTGCGAGCTTGCCGCCTATCTGCTGTTTCCCCTGCTGGTCTGGGCAATCGACTGGAGGACATTGCCGAGCTGGCTGGTGGCATTGGCGGCGACGGCGTTCCTCGTCATCCTGGCCGCCACGACCGCGCATTTGCCGACGCTCGGCCACGACATCGCCCATTTCGGCCTGGTCCGCTGCCTGACCGAATTCGCCGCCGGAAGCGCGCTCTGCGCCTTGTGGCAGCGCTGGCGCCACGCGCCCGCACTGCCCGCGATTTTCGCCTTCGCGTTTGCGGCGGCGATGCTGAGTGGCTGGGTCGCCGGCCTGCCCGAGCAACTCGCTATTCCCTTCGCCTTCGCCGCCTTGCTGCTCGGGCTCGCGCTGACGTCGGGCATGCGCGGCAATCCGCTCGACTGGGCGGCGCTCCATTATCTGGGCGAGATCAGCTACGCGACCTATCTGTCGCATTTCATGCTGTTCGTGGTGTTCAAGCTGGTCTTCGTCAGCAACGCGCGTGCCGTGCCGCCGGGGTTGACCGCGTTGTTCCTCACGATGGTGCTGGCGTGCTCGGTGGCGCTGTATCACCTCGTCGAGCGACCTGCGCAGAAGTGGGTGAATGGGCTAAAGTTCCTCCCCGGCAGGGGGAGGGGGACCAAGGCGCGAAGCGGCTTGGTGGAGGGGCCCCT
>NZ_JBQCCN010000101.1:0-4669 GCF_051962185.1 Sphingomonas sp. | reverse complement strand
CAAAGCGAAGGGCAGGCCCTGGCGCGGCCGGCCGAGCAGGCGGTCGGCGCCGGTCAGGATGTAGCGCAGCCGCGTGCCGGTCGCCCAATCGTCGCGGACCAGGTCCTGGGCGAGCGCGGTGGGCACGAACGCCACGGTGACACCCTGGACGATCAGCCAGGCGCGCAGCCGCTCGTCCGAGGTACGGACATCGTCGGTCGCCAGCACGACCGAGGCGCCGGCGCAGAGATACGGCCAGACTTCCCAGACCGAGGCGTCGAAGCCGAGCCCGGCGAGATGGCTGCCGCGGTCCTCGGCGGTGACGCCGAACGCATGGTTGTGCCAGGCGATCAGCCAGGAGAGATTGGCGTGGGTGACCTCGACGCCCTTGGGCTTGCCGGTCGTGCCCGAGGTATAGATGACATAAGCCAAAGCATCGGGATCGTTGGGGGTCTCGATCGCGGCCCCGTCGGCCAGTTCGGGCGCCTGCCAGTCGAGCGCGACGATCGGGGTCGGGCTGTTGGGTACGCGGGCGGCGGTATCGTCACGGCCGACGACGAGCTTGCAGGCCGCTTCCTCGACGATCATCTGCAGGCGGCCGTCGGGCCAGCTCGGATCGAGCGGCAGGAAGGCAGCGCCGGCCTTCCACGTGCCAAGCACGATGGCGAGCTGGTCGAACGAACGTTCGACGCAAATGCCGACCAGATCCTCGCGGCCGACCCCGCGCGACCGCAGCCAGGCGGCGACGCGGCTCGCCTGGGCGTCGAGCTCGGCATAGGTGAGCGTTCCGCACGGCGCGACCAGCGCGATCGCCTCGGGATCGCGCTTCGCCATTGCCGCGACGACATGCGGCGTCGAGAACGGCGCGGCCGGAGTTGCCGGGGATTCGCCGCCTTGCGACGAATGGAGCGAAGCATTGTATTGGCTAGCCATGGCCTCGCGCTTAGCCGACCAGTCGTTTTGATTTATTTAAAGCGGCGGAAACGCTGTCTCATCTTCGGCATTCAGCACATTGCCGATGCGTCCGCGTGGCGCGGCCGGCCTCTTGAGAACGTTATCAAAATGCGCGAAGGTTCGCGTCGATCGATCGGCGGCGCGGCGAAAGGAGGAGGGGATGCTGGGACGCATCATGCTGTTGCTGGCCGCGCAGGCGACGACATTGTCGGCCTCCAATTATGCGACGGACGCGCCGATGGCACCGCCGCGCGCCGTGCCGAGCTGGGCGGACGAGTTCGACGGCCCCGGGATCGACCTGGCCAAATGGCGCTACGACACCGGGCGCAACAAGCTCGGCTGGTTCAATCATGAAAAGCAATATTATGGCGGCGGCCGCGTGGAGAACGAGCGGATCGCCCGTGGCTCGTTGATATTGGAGGCGCACAAGGAACGGCTGTCGGCACAACCCGACTGGGGCGGACAGGCGTACAGCTCCGGCAAGCTGATCAGCCGGCAAATGCTCGGCTATGGCTTTTACGAGATCCGCGCGAAGTTGCCGTGCGCGCGCGGCATGTGGCCGGCGATCTGGCTGTTGCCCGATAGCGGCAACTGGCCCGACCAGGGTGAGATCGACATCATGGAAATGGTCGGCTGGCAACCCAACGTCGTCCACGCGACCCTGCACTCGGGCCTGTTCAACCACGCGCGCGGCACCCAGCGCGGCGCGGAGAAGACGGTCCCGACGAGTTGCTCGGCCTTTCATCGCTATCAGCTCGACTGGCGGCCCCAGGCGATCACCATCGGGGTCGATGGACGCGCCTATATGCGGGTCGCCAACGATCGGCCGGGTGGTCGCGGCGCCTGGCCGTTCGACCGGCCGTATCAGTTGATCCTCAACCTCGCGGTCGGCGGCGATTGGGGCGGGGCGAAGGGAATCGACGACAGCGCGTTGCCGCAGCGCATGACGATCGATTACGTCCGCTATTGGCGCGCCGGAACATAGCCGCGGTGCCGACCGTCACGCTCCATCGCATCGGCAACGAACGCCACCCGGTCGTCGTGATCGACGATTTCGCGGCCGATCCCGATGCGTTGCGGACCGCCGCGATCGCCGCCGCGTTCGGGCCGGCGATCCATCATTACCCGGGCATTCGCGCGGCGCTGCCCGGCGATTATCTCGCCGCGCAAGTGCCGGTAATCGAAGCGGCGTCGGCCGAGGCGTTCGGCGCCGCGCCGCAGCTCGAGATGATCGATGCGAGCTTCTCGATCGTGACGACGCCGCGCGATGCACTCTCGGTCAGGCAGCGCTTGCCGCATTGCGACGCCTATGATGATCGGCGGATCGCCCTCGTCCACTATCTCGCGCCCGGCGATTCCGACGGCACCGGCTTCTTCCGCCATCGCTCGACCGGGTTCGAGAGCGTCGATGCCCGGCGCGCGACGATCTACCCGGACCAGCTCGATGCGGAATTGCGGCATCGCGGTGCGCCGCCCGGCGATTACTGGACCGGCGACGGCGGCCTGTTCGAGCGCGTTTTCGCGGTCGAGCCGCGCTACAATCGCGCCATCGTCTATCCCAGCTTCCTGCTCCACAGCGGACTGATCGGCGCCGACGCCACGCTCTCGCCCGACCCCGCCACCGGGCGCCTCACCGTCACCGGTTTCTTCTCGATCGCAGCCCAGGGAGCATAGGATGGCGCAACCTCATGATCGGCGGTCGGTGTTGGCCGGGCTCGCCGGGCTGGCGATGGCCGTGCATCCGGCGGTCGCAGGCGCGGCGCGCAGGCCGGTGCCGCGAGATCCCGATCTCGGGCCCAACGTCCTGATCCTCGACCCGTCGATGCCCGCGGCGGCGATCCAGGCCAAGGTCGACGCGATCTTCGCGCGGATGGAGCGCGCGCATTTCACCGACGAACGCCACGCCATCCTGTTCAAGCCCGGGCGCTATGCCGCGAACGTCAATGTTGGCTTCTATACCCAGGTCGCCGGGCTCGGGTTGCTGCCCGGCGGGGTGGTGATCGGCGGGCACGTCCATTGCGAGGCCGATTGGGCCAAGGGCATGGCGCTCGACAATTTCTGGCGCGGCGCGGAGAATCTCGAGCTGCGCCCGCCCGACGGCAAGGATCGCTGGGCGGTGTCTCAGGCCGCGCCCTATCGCCGCATCCACCTGCGCGGCGACCTTGCGCTCGACGATGGCGGATGGTCGAGCGGCGGGTTCATGGCCGATTGCCGGATCGACGGCACGATCCGATCGGGCACGCAGCAGCAATGGTTCACCCGGACCAGCGCGATCCGGGGATGGCAAGGGTCGAACTGGAACATGATGTTCATGGGCGTCGAGGGCGCGCCCGCGACCAGCTTCCCGACGCCGCCCTACGCCAGCCTGCCGACGGTGCCGGTGATCCGCGACAAGCCGTTCCTCCATGTCGACGCCGACGGCGAGTGGGGCGTTTTCGTGCCCGCTCTCCGTCATCTCGCGACGGGCAGCGGCTGGGACCGGGGCAAGCCTGCGGGCGCGACGATCCCGCTGGCGCGCTTCTTCATCGCGCGGCCGGGTATGAGCGCGCGGCGGATCAACGCGGCGCTCGCGCGCGGGCGGCACTTGCTGCTGACGCCCGGCATCTATCCGCTCGCCGAGCCGATCCGGGTGACGCGGCCGGGCACGGTCGTGCTCGGACTGGGATTGGCCACGCTCCTCGCGCAGGACGGGAGCAAGGCGATTGCCGTCGCCGACGTGCCGGGGGTGACGATCGCCGGGCTGCTGATCGATGCCGGCCCGGTGTCGTCACCGGTGCTGGTCGAGATCGGTCCGCGCGGCGCCAATCGCGATCATCGCGCCGACCCCACCTTGATCGCCGATCTGTTCTTCCGCGTCGGCGGCGTCACGGTCGGCTGCGCGGAGACCTGCCTCGAGATCAACAGCCGCCACGTCCTCGGCGACCATCTGTGGATTTGGCGTGCCGATCATGGCGACCGCGCGACCGGCCGCGTCCATGTCGGCTGGGACGAGAGCATCGGCAATCAGGGGCTGGTGGTGAATGGCGACCAGGTCTCGATGCACGGCCTGTTCGTCGAGCATTTCCGCCGTCATAACGTGATCTGGAACGGTGAGCGCGGGCGGACCTGGTTCTTCCAGAACGAATTGCCTTACGATCCGCCGAGCCAGGCTGCCTATCGGCCGGGCCCGCGGCGCGGCTGGGCGGCGTATAAGGTCGCCGACGGCGTGCGCGACCATCGTGCGGTCGGCATGGGCATCTATTGCAACTTCACCTCCGATCCAGAGATCGTCGTCGATAGCGCGATCGAGGCGCCGCGCGCGCCGGGCGTGGTGTTCGAGGACGTGACGACGATCTCGCTCGGCGGCGGCAAGGGCACGATCGCGCATATCGTCAACGATGTGGGTGCCGCCGCGACCAAGGGCGCGATCAAGCAGACCCTCGTTCGCTATCCGGCCTAGCAAGCATCGGCGTGGAGCAAGGCGCGTGGGCCATATTATCCTCCCTCGCCAGGAGGAGGTGTCGGGCACAGCCCGACGGAGGCGGAGGACGGCGACCCATCAATCGTCATGCTTCGGCCTCCTCCTTCAGGCCCGGCCTTCGCCGGGCCTGACACCTTCCCCCTGGCGGGCAGGGCAATCGCATATGGAAATTTTCGATTCCGATCGTACACGAAGAGCCCCGTTTGGATTCGAAAATTGCAGGTCGCCGACGCGTCGGATTCGAAACATGCGCCCGAGCATCGATTTCGCGCCATA
>NZ_JBQCCN010000100.1:0-3229 GCF_051962185.1 Sphingomonas sp. | reverse complement strand
GTCGCCGTCGTAATTCTTGCAGGCCCAGACGAACTCGCCGCTCCACTTGAGCGCAGAGGCGACCATGTCGTCGATCAGGCGGTGCTCGTAGACGATGCCGGCTTCCTTGAACTTGTCGGCGAACTCGGCCTCGAACACTTCCGCGAACAGGTCCTTGAAGCGGCCGTCATAGGCCTTGAGAATGGTGTTCTTGGTCGAGAGGTAGACCGGCCACTTCAGGTTGAGGCCGTAATGCATCGAGGCGCGGGCGAAATCGCGGATCGAATCGTCGAGATTGTACATGCCCATCGCGACGCCCGAGGAGGGGAACTGAAACACTTCCTCCTCGATCGTGTCGCCATTGTCGCCGACCCACTTCATCGTCAGCTTGCCCGGGCCGGGGACGCGGAAATCGGTGGCGCGATACTGGTCGCCGAAGGCGTGACGGCCGACCACGATCGGCTTGGTCCAGCCCGGAATCAGGCGCGGCACGTTGGAGATCACGATCGGCTCGCGGAAGACGACGCCGCCCAGGATGTTGCGGATCGTGCCGTTGGGCGACTTCCACATCTTCTTGAGGTGGAATTCCTCGACGCGCGCCTCGTCCGGGGTGATCGTTGCGCATTTCACGCCGACGCCGTACTTCTGGATCGCCTTGGCGCTGTCGACGGTGACCTTGTCGTCGGTCGCGTCGCGATGCTCGATGCCGAGGTCGTAATAATCGAGGTCGATGTCGAGATACGGCTTGATCAGGCGTTCGCGAATCCATTCCCAGATGATCCGCGTCATTTCGTCGCCGTCGATCTCCACGACGGGCGTCTTCACCTTGATCTTCGCCATATCCGCTTTCCTGATGGGAGTTTTCGTGCGGGCCTCTAGGAGCAAGCGGGGAGGGGGGTCAAGCGCCGCGCCTTTGTGGCACCCCGGACGGAGCCTAACCCGTGCCCCGCGCATTGTGTCGCAAACGCAACACAGATAGACGGCGCCCATGCCTTCGATCGATCCGCCGGAAATCGGCACGACCACCGTCAAGTGGCGCTTTCCCGCCATGCACCCTGAAGGGCGGCGCTATGTCATCATCGCCGCCGTCGCGACGATCCTGTCGCTGCTCATCTGGAAAGTGCTGTTCTGGCCGCTGGCGTTCCTGACGCTCGGCGTCGCCGCCTTCTTCCGCGATCCGATCCGCGTCACGCCGCGCGACGACAGCCTGGTGATCGCGCCGGCCGACGGGCTGATCACGATGATCCAGCCGGTCGTGCCGCCGGCCGAGCTCGACATATTGGGTACGGCGCCGCTGATCCGCGTGTCGATCTTCATGAGCGTGTTCGACGTCCATGTGAATCGCACGCCGATTCCCGGGATCATCCGCCGCGTCGTCTATATTTCGGGCAAATTCCTCAACGCCGATCTCGACAAGGCGAGCGAGGAGAACGAGCGCCAGCATCTCGTGGTCGAGGGCAAGGACGGCCGGCTGATCGGCTTCACCCAGATCGCCGGGCTGGTCGCGCGGCGCATCGTCGCCTTCGTCAAGGAAGGCGACATGATTGCGCCGGGCCAGCGCGTCGGATTGATCCGCTTCGGCAGCCGCGTCGACGTTTTCCTGCCCGCCGATACCACCTGCCAGGTGATCCTCGGCCAGCGCACGATCGCGGGCGAGACGATCATCGGCAAGATCGGCGGCGCGCCGATGAGCGGAGTCACGCAGTGAACGGCGTTCACTGTCCCTCTCCCAGCGGGAGAGGGAAGGAGCCATGCGAAGCATGGCGAAAGGGTGAGGGCAGCGTTGTGCTCTCATCGTTGCCCTCACCCCTCCGCGCCGCTTCGCGACGCTCCCTCCCTCTCCCGACAGGAGAGGGAATATGAGGCAGCCGCGCCCGCGCCGCTTGCGCCGCCCGGCCAATGGCCTGCCGCTCAGGACCATCACGCCCAACGCGCTGACCGCACTGGCATTGAGCGCGGGGCTGACCGGCGTGCGCTTCGCGATCGGTGGCGACTGGCAGATGGCGGTGGTGATGATCCTGGCCGCCAGCGCGCTCGACGGGGTCGACGGCCAGGTCGCGCGGATGCTGCGCGGCACCAGCCGGTTCGGCGCCGAGCTCGATTCGCTGAGCGACGCGATCTCGTTCGGCGTCTCCCCGGCGCTGATCCTCTATCTCTGGTCGCTGACCGACGCGCCGCGCTTCGGCTGGATCTGCGCGTTGCTCTTCGCGGTCTTCTGCGCCTTGCGCCTCGCACGGTTCAATGCCCAGATCGACGTTACCGAACAGCCGCGCAAGGCGGCCGGCTATCTGACCGGCATTCCGGCGCCCGCCGGCGCGATCGGCGCGATGCTGCCGCTCTATCTGTGGTTCATCACCGGCGAGCCTTGGTTGCGCTCGCCTTGGCTGGTCGCGCCGTGGATGGCGTTCATCGCGTTTCTGATGATTTCCAGCATCGCGACTTATGGCTGGGGGTCGTTCCGGCTCCGGCGCAACATCCGCTTCGAAGCGCTCGCCATCATCGTCGCGATCGGGGCCGCGCTGATCTCGGCGCCATGGCCTACCCTGGTCGGGATCTGCCTGGTCTACCTCGTGCTGATCCCGTTCAGCGCGGCAAGCTATGCCCGAATCAGGCGGCAGCGCGCCAATATGTCGGCTGGGTCGTCACCGGCCGCACCGTAACGCGCAAGGTCGTCGCGGCACGCCGCGGCGGAAGCGGCGGCAGCATCGAGGCGCCGCCCTGACCGGCGAGCGCGGCCTGAATCTTTGGCATCGCCGGAACGACGGTCGAATAAACGGCATAAGCGGCGGCGGTAAGGGCGCCGGCGAACATCAGGATGGCAACCAGAGTGAACATTGCGACTTCCCCTTTGGCCGGATCAGGGACCCGACGCTGAATCAACGGCTCGTCGATTCACTTGGTTCCCGTCCTGTGGATGATCGCTGTATGTTCTGTTGATGTTCCGATCGTCAAGCGGAAAAAGAGAACATAGCAGGAATACCCCAGCCGGATGGGCCAAAATGGGCGGAACTCGCGCACCTCCCCATCGACGCGCTGGCCCGCAAGAGAGATCGAACGTGGCTCGATCGAGCCGGATGGAGCAACCTTTGGCCGTCGCGACGAGCTGAGGGCGAGGAGCGATCCGGATGCGCGATCCGCACCGCGCTTGCCTTTCGCCGCGCTCTCGACTAAGGCGCGCGCCTCAACCCGCATGGGAAGCATCATAACCCGGTGTCCGGCGAATGTCGGATGTCCGCTTCCCAGAGGCTCA
>NZ_JBQCCN010000099.1:0-9635 GCF_051962185.1 Sphingomonas sp. | reverse complement strand
CAAGGTCGCCGGTTGTCGCGTGACCGCATCGAGCGGCAATTCGTCGCTCGACGACGCGACTTGCCGTCTCGCGCAGCGTCGTGGCCGCTTCACCGTGCAGAAGGATTCCGACGGCAACGCGCAGCCGTACAGCTATCCGCTGAGCACGCGCTGGCAACTCCAGGACGAATAGTTTGATCAAGCCGGTGCCCGTCCGCGGGCACCGGTCTAGTTAGCTGTAGACTACGATTTCAAAGAGGAAGCATCCGAATGAGCATCTCCATCCTTAACGCTGGCGCGGCAGGGGCCGCCCAGGAACAGTTCGGCTTCTGGAACGCGCTGAACAACGGCGGCGTGATTTCCTACGCCACCGCGGGCATCCTGCTGGTGATGCTGTTCTTCACGCTCTACATCTTCTTCACCAAGGTGTTCGAGCAGCAGAAGATCATCAACCAGGGCCGTCGCGTGCGCGCCACGTTCTGGAACTCGAACTCGCTGCGCGAAGGCGCCGCCAAGCTCGAGAAGAACTCGGCCTACAAGCAGCTGGTCGACGACGGCCTCGCGGCGCAGGAACAGCATGCCAAGCTGACCGACCCGGTCGAGGCGCATGACTGGCTGCACGGCTCGCTGCAGCGGTCGGAGGACACGATCAACTCGGCGCTGGGCGGCGGTCTCGCCTTCCTCGCGACGGTCGGTGCGACCGCGCCGTTCATCGGTCTGTTCGGTACCGTGGTCGGCATCTACAAGGCGCTGCTCGGCATCGCCGCCGCTGGTCAGGCCTCGATCGACAAGGTCGCCGGCCCGGTCGGCGAAGCGCTGATCATGACCGCCTTCGGTCTCGTCGTCGCGGTCCCCGCGGTGCTCGGCTACAACTTCCTGCAGCGCCGCAACAAGGCGATCCAGGAAGCGCTCGGCGCCTTCGCCAACGACGTCCTCGGCTACCTCGCGTCGAACGGCGCGGTGAAGCCGGTCGTCGCGGCCCGCAAGGTCGCCGCGCCGGCGGCGAAGCCGGCCACCACCACTGCCGGTCAGACCGGTGGGGTGACGACCAAGCCGTAAGCGCGTTCGCGGCGGAACGCGGGCGCCGGGCCCGGTTCCGCCCGACGCCCGGGCCGCGGCCCGGGCGGGACGAAGCAAGGATAGGAATGCTTAATGGCTATTAGCACCGGAGGCTCCTCCGAAACTCCGATGTCGGACATCAACACGACGCCGCTCGTCGACGTCATGTTGGTGCTGCTGATCATCTTCATCATCACGGTTCCGGTGGTGGTGCAGAACGTCAAGCTGAAGCTGCCGGAGGTCAGTTACGACCCGACGCAGACCAAGCCGGAAAACGTGTCGCTGTCGATCAAGCTCGACGACCAGGGCCAGTGCGCGGTCTATTGGAACATGACCCGGATGAAGCACGACGAACTGCTCGACCGGGCGACCAAGAAGATGAAGGCCGATATCGACCGCCTCAGGGCGGCCGGTCCGATCGACCCTGACAAGATCCCCGAAGTGCATATCCGCGGCGACGTCGACGTCCCGTACAAGTGCATCGGTGCGGCGATCTACACGATGCAGTCGTCGGGCTTCATCAAGGTCGGCTTCATCTCGCAGCCGCCGCCCCGCGGCGGCGCCTAACCGATCCGCTAGCTCAGGAGTTTTTGAATCATGGCAATGAGTGGCGGCAGGGATGATGGCTCGCCGATGATGGACATGAACATGACGCCGTTGATCGACGTCCTGCTCGTGCTTCTCATCATGTTCATCATCACCATCCCGGTCCAGACGCACGCGGTGAAAGTCGACCTTCCGGTCAACAACTCGAGCAATCCGCCGCCCGTCGACGCGCAGAAGAACAAGATCGTCATCGACGCGCAGGACAACGTGACCTGGAACGGCATTCCGGTGACGAGCGACGAACAGCTCAAGCAATATTTGCAGGCGACGCTGGCGATCCAGCCCGAGCCGGAGCTGCACTTCCAGCCGCTTCCGGACGCGCGCTACGAGAAGGTCGACAAGGTCCTCGCGATCATCAAGCGCTCGGGGATCAGCAAGCTCGGCTTTATCGGCAACGAGCAATATCGGAACGAATTCTAAGCCCGATCGGGTTTCGGTTTCGTCGAAGGGGGCGGTCGCGCGAGCGGCCGCCCCTTTTCGTTCGGCCGATGTCGACGACGCGGCGACCGACCGGTGTGCGCGCGACCGGTAGCGTCAACGGACGACGTCGATGATGACGCGGCGATAGCGGGTGAGGGGTGGTGATCCGCTGTCGGTCACCGCGAGAATGACGTGGATCGTTCCGGTGCCGGGCGGGACGACCCGGTCCGTCTTCACATTCAGCCAGGCCTTGGGCCGGTCGGCGTCGTTGATCGCGAGCTTTTCGCCGGAACTCGAGCTCGACATGCTGCGGGTGCCGGCTTCCTCGTACACGAACCAATGATAGGACACTGTGTCGCCGTCGGGGTCGCTCGAGCCGATAGCGCTCAGGTCGACGCGATCGCCGGGCCGGGCGATGACGCGGGCCGAGCTGGCGAGCCGGGGCAACGGCGGGTGATTGGCCCCGGCATAAGGCTTGATCGTCCAGTCCATCCGAGCGGCGAAGTCGTTCTGGAACGCAGCGCGCCAGCGCCAGATCGTGGCATATTGATCGTCGTGCCATTCACCGTCGCCGCCCAGCACTTCATCGCTGGCATCGGTCCAGATCGGTCGCGTTTCTGGGGCGAAGAACCATTTGCGCGTCCGCGGCGTGTAGAACTCGTAGCGACCGCCCCAACTTCCCCAATCGGGATGATCGGGGTCGTTCAACCCGTTATCGATCAGGAACAGAAAGGACGGCGTGTCGCCCTCCATCTGATATTTCCAATTGGGATATTCGGCGGCGAGCGGGCCCTTGTTGCGGATGTTGCGGTCGAGCCAGTCGTTGGTGACCAGCGAAAAGTCGGCGCCGCCGAAACGACCGTGGAACCGGTCGCCGCTGATCCCGATCCAGGTCGAATGATGGAACGTGGCGCCCGGGCTCACGATATAGAACAGCCCGGGGAACTCCCGGCGAATCCATGGACCGCTATCGTCCTGATCGGAGATGGCATAGATGCGCAACTTGGTGACGAAGCGCGCCAGTTCAGCCTTCGATCGTGTCGCGCGGACCTTCCACAATGCCTGGGCGAGCACGCTCGGCCCGCCCCAGACCGTCACCCAGAGCGGCCGCGGGTCGGCACGATCGACGGCTCGGATGAGCAGGTCGGAGCCGCTCGAATCCATGCCGCGACCCACCCCTTCCATGCCTGCGGCGGCAGGCGCGCGCGCGATCCGCCGCTGCAGTTCGTCGGCGGTCGGAAAGCCGCGTTCGTGCAACTCCAGATTGTCGCGCACCTTGCCATAAGCGGCGACGATGTTCGCGATTAGGTCGGGGAACACGCCCGCATTGTTGTGCGTCGCGACCAATCCTTCGATGTCGAACTGATTGGCGTAGGTCATCAGCCGGACCATCGACATCTTGTCGTCGGGATCGCCGCCGATATCGGTCAGCACGAAAAAACGGCGCTTGGCGGGCGCCGGCGCAGGTTTGGCTGCTGCCGATTCCGCCGCGCGAACTTGCGCCGAGGCGGTGAGGGCGGGGGCGAGCAATGCGGCGGAGGCGAGCGCGGCAGCCGTACCGCCGATGACGCCGCGCATGTTCCTCACCATCGCTCTCCCGCAAGTGCGGATCGACGGTAGCGCTATCAGTAGGGGCGCTCAACCCTGCGAAGCGCGGCGAGCTTCACAGCCGCGGCAACGTCACGCCGCGCTGGCCCATATATTTGCCCGCACGGTCGGCGTAGCTGGTCTCGCAGGGCTCGTTGCCCTGCAGGAACAGGAACTGGCACGCGCCCTCGTTGGCGTAGATCTTGGCCGGCAGCGGTGTCGTGTTCGAGAATTCGAGCGTCACATGGCCTTCCCATTCGGGCTCGAGCGGGGTGACGTTCACGATGATGCCGCAGCGCGCATAGGTCGACTTACCCAGGCAGATCACCAGGACGTCGCGCGGCACGCGGAAATATTCGACCGTGCGCGCCAGCGCGAAGCTGTTGGGCGGAATGATGCAGACGTCGGTCTTGCGGTCGACGAAGCTGTTGGCGGCGAAGTCCTTGGGATCGACCGTCGCCGAATCGACATTGGTGAAGATCTTGAATTCGTCGGCCACGCGCGCGTCATAGCCGTAGGAGGACAGGCCGTAGCTGATACAGCCTTCGCGCCGCTGCGCCTCGACGAACGGCTCGATCATGCCGTGCGCCAGTGCCTGCTCGCGAATCCAGCGGTCGGAAAGGATCGCCATCGTCTACTCCCTGTTCGTGGCGCAGCTTTCGCGGCATTGACGCGGCGGGGCAAGAGGCCGTTGTCGGCCCGCCCGGCGAAAACCGGAGAACGAGCATGATACGGATCGATCCCTCGCGCGCGATCGGCGGCTATGCCGCGGTGATGACGCTGGCGACGGCATGGCTGGTGCTGGCGGCGGTCGCGCCGGCGACGACCAGGTTCGACACGATCGACGTCCAGCGGATCAATGTGCGCGAGCCCGACGGTACGTTGCGGCTCGCCATCTCCGATCACGCGCACATCCCCGGCCTGATCTATGGCGGCAGGGAATATCCGCATCCCAACCGGCCCGAAGCGGGGATGATCTTCTATAACGACCAGGGCGACGAGAATGGCGGCCTGGTGTTCGACGGCGGCCTCGAGAACGGCAAGCCGACCAACGGCGGCAGCTTCACCTTCGACCGCTATCATCAGGACCAGACGCTGCAACTGATCAGCACCGAGGACGGCCAGGATCGCCGCGTCGGTCTGGTGGTCAACGACCGGCCCGACCAGCCTATGGACATCGCGGCGGGCCTGCGGGCGCGGACGATGAAGCCGGGGCCGGAGCGCGATGCGCTGGTCGCCAAGGCGGGGCTCAGCAATGCGCGGCGCGTTTGGCTCGGCCGGAGCGAAGATGGCGGCGTGTCGCTGGTGCTGAGCGATCCTCAAGGGAGGCCGCGCCTGACGCTTGGCGTGGGCAGCGATGGGGCGCCCAGCGTCGCATTACGTGACTCGACCGGCAGAGTGACGCGGACGCTGCGGTAGGGTTGACCGTCGGACGACCTTTATCGGCAAGCGCGCTTGAATCAGGACCGAAGCTCGACGCCTCCATTGAACAATTGTAGTAGCTGGGCATGAGGGTCTCCGACCTCCCCGGCGCGGTAAGGTGTGGCTGCCTGTTGCCGTTAGTGACGGTCTCGGCAAGCGGTCAGGCCGTTCCGCAAGGGACGCCGGCCGTTCCCAAGGCTCAGGCCGAAGCGGTGGTCGCCAGCTTGTACAAGGAAGTAGTGGCTCGTCATCCGATAGCCGGGATGGGCGACCGGAAGATTTTTGCACGATACCTCAGCAAGGGATTGCTTCGCAGGTTCGACGATAACACGGTTTGCCTCAGCGACTGGTATCGGCAGAACCCCGGTACCATCGATAAGCCTCCATTCGGCCGGTTGGAGATGGGCGTCTATTCAGGCAGCGATGAGGAATCGACACCCCAGACTTTTCACATCGAGAAGACCGAATCCGGAGAAGACGGCTCCTACCGGGTGTATGTGAAACTCTCTTATGCGGGACCGACATTCAGAATGCTCTGGCATGTGGTCGCGCTGGTGGTTCGCGAGAACAGCCAGTCCGTCGTGGACGACGTGATTTACTTGAGCGACAAGGACCGCCCGGATGAAGGGCGGCTATCGCAGGTTTTGGCCGAATCCGGATGCAGCGGGCCGCGCTACCGCGGATAAGCCCTGCCTCGTACCAGGTGGCCCCCAGCCGCTTACGAGAACGAACGTCGTAAGCGGCCGCTATCGGGCGAACGAAACGTGCCTCTGGGTGACCGATAATAGGCCGCGTGCCGCCAGCCTGCTTTCCTGTTGCCGAGCAAGGCGGTTCCTACACGATCCCGAGATTCGCCGGCCCGAAGGCGTGGGGCAGCAATTCGGCCAACGTGTAATGCGCCACGGGCCCCCCGGTCAGCCCCGAGCACCACATGTCGAGGTCGCGCCGTCCCGCTTGCGCCGCCTCGTTGAGCACCTGGCGGCAGCGGCCGCAGGGGAGAATCGGCTCGATCCCATCCTCGCCGGTCATCCCGCCGACGATGCCGACCGCGACGATGTCGCGCATACGGCCCTCGGCACTTGCTTTGGCGACCGCGACGGTCTCGGCGCACAGCGACAGGCCGTAACTGGCATTCTCGACATTAGCGCCGGTGACGATACTGCCGTCGGTCATCAGCAGTGCCGCACCGACCGAGAAGCTGGAATAGGGCGCCCAGGCGTTCGCCGCCGCGCCGCGCGCCGCCGCGATCAGTCTTGCAGCCGTTTCGCTATCGCTCATTTCGTCACCACATCCCAATTGACCGGCCCGTCGACCCCGTCGATTCGCCGCATGTCGCTTGCCCGCCACATCCGCCACGGCCGTGCGGCATAATCGGGCGGGAAGAAGTTCTGTGCGCTCCAGATGGGGCGATCGAGCGCCGAGGTCACGTCGTAATTGGCCTCGAACCGTTTCGACACCAGCAGCAGCACCGGTCGTTGCGTATGCGCCTCGACCATGACGATGAAGCGCTTGAGTTCCTCGAGCACGACGTCGCGCGACGGGCGGTCGTTGCAGCCGTCGATGAAATCGATCGCCACCGCCGGGGGCAGCGCGTCGTCGGTCTTGGGGACGGTGATGTTGAAATCGTTGGCCTGGTCGGCCGCCAGCTTGCACAGCGACCAGGCGTGGATCGCGCCGCGGCGCATGCCGGCATCGGCGATGCCGCGCCAATTGTCCTCGAACTGCGCGTCGCGATCGTTGCCGACGGTCGCGCGGGCATAAGCGAAATCGGCGCCGGCGGCCTTGACCGCGGCCCAGTCGATCGCGCCGTTGGCATCCGACACATCGACGCCCTGGAATTCATAGTCGCCGGCCGAAGGCCGCCAGCCGCGCGCGACGAGATAGAGCGCGCCCGCCAGCGCGAGCATCGCGACCGCCAGCCCGACCGGAAGCGCGAACCGCCGCATCAGGCGCGGATGTGCAGCACGCAGATCAGCGTGAACAGCCGCCGGGCGGTGGTGAAATCGACCTCTATCTTGCCCCCCAACCGCTCCTTGAGCAAATCCGCGGCATCATTGTGGATGCCGCGCCGGGCCATGTCCACCGTCTCGATCTGTTGCGGCGTGGCGTGGCGAATCGCTTCGTAATAACTGTCGCAGATCGCGAAATAGTCCTTGATCGGCCGCCGCAAGGTACCAAGCGAGAGGATCAGCGTCTCGAGCGGCGAGCCGTCGTCGCGCGCGATGGCGAGTACCAGCCGGCCCTCCTCGACCGCCAGATGGAGGGTATAGGGGCCCTGATACCCGTCGGGATAATCGCGCAACGGCCGAAAGCTGTTGTCTTCGAGCAGGTCGAAGATCGCGATGCGGCGCTCCTGTTCGACGTCCGCGCTCCGCCACAGGATGGTGCGGTCGTCGAGCGTGATGTCCTTGATGCGATGGTCGGCCACGCTTCCGCGCTTATCCCCATCGATCGCGATTATCCACAGCCGCCATGGCCTTGAGCGGCCCGGCAAGCGGCGTAGAAGGGAGTGATGGCGACAGCGATTCACCAAGTGCCGGGGGCGGAAGCGCCCACGCTCCCCCAGAACGTCGAGGCGGAAGCCGCGTTGCTCGGCGCGATGATGATCGACAATCGCATCGCCGAAGAGATCGACAAGCTGACGCCCGATCATTTCTTCGAGCCGCTCCACGGCCGCATCTTCGGCGCGATCAAGAAGATGGTCGACCAGCAGATGCCGGCGACGCCGGTGACCCTGCGCCCGATGTTCGAGGCCGATCCAGCGATGAAGGAGCTCGGCGGCCCCGGCTATCTCGCGCGCTTGACCGGGTCGGGCGCGGGCCTGATCGGGTCACGCCAGTTCGCGCAGCAGATCTACGATTTGGCGCTGCTCCGCACCTTGGTCGGGGTGGGGCGCGACCTGGTCGACAAGGCGATGGACACCTCGCAGGAGGTCAACCCGCGCGCGCAGATCGAGGCGGCAGAGGAGGAATTGTTCAAGGTCGCCGGCGACGGCGGCAGCGAATCGTCGATCAAGACCTTCGCCCAGGCGACGACCATGGCGGTGGCGATGGCCGACCGCGCGCTCAACTCGGGCGGCGGCGTGTCGGGGGTGACCACCGGGCTCAGCTCGGTCAACGGCAAGATGGGCGGCTTCCACCGCTCCGACTTGATCATCCTCGCCGGGCGCCCCGGCATGGGCAAGACCTCGCTCGCCACCAACATCGCGTTCAACGCCGCGCACCGCTATATGCAGGACGAGATCGACGGGATCGATCCCAAGCAGCGGATCGGCGCCAAGGTCGCCTTTTTCAGTCTCGAAATGTCGGCCGACCAGCTCGCGACGCGCGTGCTGGCCGAACAGGCGCGAATCTCGAGCCAGGACCTGCGCATGGGCAAGATCAGCCAGTCGGAGATGGACCGGCTGGTGGTGACCGCGGGCGAGCTCCAGAATTTGCCGTTCGTGCTCGACGATACGGCGGGTCTGACGATCGGCCAGCTCCATACGCGGATGCGGCGCCTGCAGCGGCGGCATGGCGACCAGGGCATCGGCATGGTCGTGGTCGACTATCTGCAATTGCTGTCGGGCAGCGGCGCGCGCGCCAGCGACAACCGCGTGCAGGAGATTTCGGAGATCAGCCGCGGGCTGAAGACGCTGGCCAAGGACCTCAACGTGCCCGTCCTGGCGCTGTCGCAACTCAGCCGCCAGGTCGAAAGCCGCGAGGACAAGCGCCCGCAGCTTTCCGACCTTCGTGAATCGGGCTCGATCGAGCAGGACGCCGACGTCGTGTTGTTCGTCTATCGCGAGGATTATTACGTCGCCGCCAAGGAGCCCAAGCGCCCGGTCGAGGGCGACGACGCCAAGGCGTTCGAGGACCATGCCAAATGGGCCGAGGAAATGAACCGCGTCTATGGCCTGGCCGAGCTGATCGTCGCCAAGCAGCGTCACGGTTCGACCGGCAAGGTGATCCTGCGCTTCGAGCCCGAGGTGACGCGGTTCAGCGATTATGCCGGGGAATATTCCAGCCCGGATTATGAGTGAAATCCGTCATCCCGGCGAAGGCCGGGATCGCTGAGTATATGGTGCCGCTGCCAGAGGCCCCGGCCTACGCCGGGGCGACGATATTCAAAACACCGGTTCCTCGCCCGGTTTCTCGGGCACGTGGATGCCGCATTCGGTCTTTTCCCATCCGCGCCAGCGACCGGCGCGCGGGTCCTCGCCCGGCAGGACCTTAGACGTGCAGGGCTGGCAGCCGATCGAAGGATAGCCGTCGGCCTCTAGCGGGTGCCGCGGCAGATCGTGCTCGGCGAAATAGGCGTCGAGGTCGGCCTTGACCCAGTCGCCGAGCGGATTGACCTTGAGCCGGCCATCCTCGATCTCGAACCGCGCGATGTTCTGGCGGGTCTGCGACTGGAACGCCTTGCGCCCCGAAATCCAGCTATCGAGCCCGGCCTTGGCGCGCTTGAGCGGCTCGACCTTGCGGATTTCGCAGCAGCCGTCGGGGTCGTAGGACCAGCGCAATTCCTGCGCGTCCCTGGCGGCGAGCACGGCGGGATCGGGCTTGACCGTGCGGCTGTCGCTC
>NZ_JBQCCN010000098.1:0-2688 GCF_051962185.1 Sphingomonas sp. | reverse complement strand
ATCAGCGCCGCGCGCGAGCCGGCGTGGGTGATGCCGGGTCGCATCGTCACCACCGGATACAGCATGCCCGCGGCGTCGGGCCGCGCGCTCTCGCGATCCATGGCATCGACCGCGTCATAGACCGGCTCGGCAAAACGCGTGGCCAGCGACCCGGCCAGATGCCCGCCGGCCGAAAAACCAAGCACCGCCAGCCGGTCGGGCGCGACGCCGTAGCGTACGGCGCGGGCACGGATCAGCCGCATCGCCCGCTGCGCATCCTGCAACGGTACGTCGGCCGGACGCGCCCAGGCCGCCGAGGGCAATCGATAGACCAGGACGAACGCGGTGATGCCGCGCGCATTGAGCCACGCCGCCTGGCTCATTCCTTCCTTGTCGAACGCTTCCCAGACATAGCCGCCGCCGGGAATGACCAATACGCCGGCGCCGTTGGGGCGCGCCGGGCGGCAGACGACCAGCATCGGATCGCCGACCGTGACGATGCCGCGATTGGGGCGTTCCGCGGTGCCGACGTCCTTGACCTCGAACTGCAACGGCGCGCGCCATCCCGGCGCTTTGCCGGGCCACAGGCGGATCGTCTCGGCGCCCAGCGACACGCCAGCCGCGGGCGCCGGCGTGACGAACGACGCGGCCGCCCCGCCCGCCAGCGCGAGGAGCGTCCGGCGGTCGAGCATCGCTTCGGTCATGTCTGTCTCCTCAGGCGAGCGCCGCCACGAATGCCCGCGCCCGCGCGCCTACCTCGCTCGCGGTCATGCCCGGCTTGTAGAGCGCAGAGCCCAGTCCGAAGCCCGCCGCCCCGGCCTCGCGCCACGGCGCCATCCCGTCCGGCACGATCCCGCCGACCGGCAATATCCGCGTCCCCGACGGCAGGATTGCGCGCATCGCCTTGAGCACCGCCGGGCTGGCCGCCTCGGCCGGGAACAGCTTGAGCGCGGTCGCTCCCGCATCGAGCGCCGCCAATGCCTCGCTGGGCGTGGCGATGCCGGGCAAGGACACCATGCCCGCCGCGACGCTGGCGCGGATGACATCGGCATTCATATTGGGCGAGATCACCATCCGCCCGCCGGCGCCGCGAACGCTCGCGACCTGGCCGGGGGTGAGGACGGTTCCCGCCCCGATCATCGCGCGATCGCCAAGCGCCTCGGCCAGGCGGGCGACGCTGTCGAGCGGATCGGGCGAGTTCATCGGCACTTCGATCAGCGTGAAGCCGGCCGCGACCAGTTCCTCGCCGATCGCTGCGACCTCGTCGGGCCGCACGCCGCGCAGGATGGCGACCAGCGGGCAAGCGGCGAAAGCGGCGTCGAAGGCGGCAACATCGGTCACGATAGAAAAGCTCCCAATCTGGTGATGCCGGCGACGAACGCGGCATGGCTGTCGACGATCGTCGCGGTGCGGCCATTGGCCTCGACCGCCGCGGCGTAAAGCCCGCCGAGCATCGGGTCGGCGAGGATATAGGCGGTATCGAACTCGTGCGCCGCGACGCGCGCGGCGACGTCGGCGCCGATGATCAGCCCGCTGGCGAACGACGCCGCATCGGCATCATCGCGCAATCCCAGCAGTTTCGCCGCGCGGATGCCGAACAGCGAGGCGGTCAGGTCGCGTCTCGCGCCCTCCCGCGCCCCCTCGAGAAACGCGTCGCCGAGCGCGACATCGGCGCTCAATTGTGCCGCCAGGATGCCGTGCGATCGCACCAGCCCGAACAATTCGCCGGTCATCGCCGTGGTGAAGCGGGCGATGCGCCCGCCGGTCATCTCGACCCATTTGCAATGCGTGCCCGGCTGGACCAGCATCGCCTCCGCCGGCGCCAGCCCGCCGGCGACCGCGCCGAGCAATTGTACTTCCTCACCCCGCATGACATCGCCGCGACGCCCGTCGACGAACGAGACGCCGGGAACGATCGCGGTGCGCTCGTCGATCCGCAACAGATGGTCGCCGAGATCGTCGAGCCCGGCCGGCGCCGCGACATAGGCCGCTTCCCGCCAGCCGATCGTCGATCCGACCATGCCCGCCATCAGCACCGGCAGGTCACCGAATCGCGCACGGATCGCGACCAGTTCGCCGGCGAAATCGCCGACCGCGGTGACGCCGAGCGCGTCGCGCTCGGTCGCCGCCACCATGCCCTCTTCTATCCGATAGACGCGCCGGTTGGTCGTGCCCCAATCGATCGCCAGGAATGCGCCCGAGGTCATGTCTTCACCACCATGTCGCATAAAGCGCGATCAGGATCAGCACGATCAATCCGGCCGCGACGTTGAACCCGGTCGTGGTGCGGAACGACACGCCCTGCATCGTGATCAGATTGCTTTCGGCGCGCGCCGGCCGGAGCAGCGAGACGATCACTGCGAGCGCCAGCGCGACGAAGAAGACGATCGACATGCGGTTGATGAACGGCACCGCGTTGAGCGCCGCCGATCCGCCCCAGGCCGCCGGGAACCAGAAGATGAAGCTGACCACGACCGAGGCGATCGCGCCGACCAGCGCGCCCATCTCGGTCGCACGCGGCCAGAACAGGCCGAGCAGGAAGATCACCGTGATGCCCGGCGTCACGAAGCCGGAGAATTCCTGGATATATTGGAACGCCTGGTCGAGGCTGCCGAGCAGCGGACGCGCGGTCAGCATCGCGATGATGATCGCTGCGATCGCCGTCACCCGGCCGACCAGCACCAGATGCTTCTCATGCTCGACCGACCC
>NZ_JBQCCN010000097.1:0-2321 GCF_051962185.1 Sphingomonas sp. | reverse complement strand
CCTTGGCGATCGCGGTGGCGGTGCCGCCCGGCGGGTCGCTGCCGTACTCGTCCGCCGAAGCGTTCCGCGCGCCTGGCAAGCCCCCGCGGACGTTGCCCGACCCGGCGAGCAGCGACGCCACCGCGGTGCCGTGGTCGTTGGCGCGCGGCGCGCCGCTGGCGAACCCGGCCGACAGCGTCGCGCCGGAGACTCCCCCGTCGATCACGCCGACCATTGGCCCGGTGCGCGGGTCCGGCGGCGCCGGGCTGCCCGTCACGGCGCCGCTGGCGAAATGGAGCTGATCGGCGCTGACTTCGCCACCCAGCTTGCGGATCTCGGCGATCGCGGCTTTCAGCGACTTGCCGTCCGGCACCGACAATCGCCCGACGGAAACACCCAGCACGTCGTCATGCTCGATCAGCCGGTATCCTCTCGCCGACGCGGCACGAAGCAACGCGTCGTCCGGGGCATCGACGACGACCTCTCCGGCGCGCGCCGGAAAGCCTTGCGGATCGAGGGCGACGCGGCCGGGATTGTCGCGCACCAACCGGTCGATCATGGCGCGGCGGGCATCGGCGAGCGTCCTGGCCGCCGCCTCCGGCATGCGCAGAACCGTGCCGGCGACGCCCTCCACTGGCGATAGTCCGGGAATCGGCAATGTGCCCGTGGGAATCGACGGCAGCAATTGTCCGCGCGCTACTCCGGTCAGCACGAGCAACGCGGCGAGGACGGTCAGGCGGCGCAAGGACAGGTCTTTCTGTTGGCAAACTTCTTCATGCGTGGATTAAACGGGCGACGCCATCCGTTTCATCCGAGAAGAAGGGAATAGGTTTGGCCGCTTTCGAGGACGAGATGCTGGCGCTGCTGCCGCGGCTGCGGCGGTTCGCCCGGTCGCTCGCCCGCGATGCGGCGGATGCCGACGATTTGTGCCAGGTGGCGGTCGAAAAAGCGCTGCAGGCGCGCAGATCGTGGCAACCGGGAACGAGAATGGACAGCTGGATGTACCGCATCATGCGCAACGCCTGGATCGACAACACCCGCGCCAGGACCAGGGCGTCGGAAACCTTCGTCGATGCCGAAGCCGGTGCCACGATTGGCGGCGACGGCGGCGCGGAAGCGCGGGTCGCCTTGCGCGAGGTCGAATCCGCGATGCGGCGCCTGCCCGACGAACAGCGCGAAGCGGTCGCGCTGGTGCTGGTCGAGGGGCTCGCCTATCGCGAAGCGGCCGACATTCTCGACATCCCGATCGGCACGCTCACGTCGCGTCTGGTGCGCGGCCGACACGCGTTGATGGCGGAGTTGGGAGAAGCGGTATGACGATCGATCCCGCAACGCTGATGGCCTATGCCGATGGCGAACTCGGCGCGATCGACGCCAAGCGCGTGGAACGCGCGATCGCCGCCGATCCGGCGCTCGCCGTCGAGGTCGACCGCCATCGCGCGCTGCGCGCCCGCCTCGCCGGCAGCTTCGCTCCGATCGTGGAAGCGCCGGTCCCCGAACGGCTCTCGTCGCTGCTCGATACCAATGTCGTCGCCCTGCCCCGCCCCACGCGCCCGGCACGGGCGCACTGGCGCGAGGCGGCGGCGCTGGCGGCGTGCCTGGTGCTCGGGCTGCTGATCGGCATCGGCGTATCGCGCGACGGGCAGGTCACTGGGCGCGATGACGGTCTCTACGCTTCCGGGTCGCTCGCCGCGGGGCTCGATCGACAGGCGAGCGGCGCGACTGGCGCGGTCAGGATCGCGGTCAGCTTCCGCGACAGGAAAGGCGCCTATTGCCGCGTCTTCAGCACGGCCGCGACCGACGGTATCGCCTGTCGCGACGCCGGCGGCTGGGCGTTGCGCCGGACGCAGCAGGGCGCCGGGCCCGATCAAAATCGCGGCGCCTATATACAGGCCGGCTCGACGGATCCGGAATTGATGGCGGCGGCGCAGGATATGATGGCAGGACAGCCGCTCGACGCGGTGGGCGAACGCGCCGCGCGCGCGAAGGGATGGCGTTAAGCGTCGTTGGCCGGGGCGAGTCGAACGAAGCCAGCACGTCACTCCGGGGACAATTGACTTCCCCCCAAATCCCCGTATAGGCGCGCTCTTCGCGAGATGGGCTCGGCCCTCTGCTCGCGTTACCGTCCGAGACAGCAGGTGCGGGTTTCCCGCTTAATCTCCTGCCTAGACGGGGAATGGAATTTGCCCGCTCGCGGTTCGTGCCGCGTGCAAGGGACTGCCGCTCTCCATGAAGACAGCGGCCGGCGCCATGCCCCATCGACGGAGAAACTGGCCGTGCGGAGCAATCCGTGCGGCTGCTTTGAACCGGACCGATCGCCTTCGGGCGAGAGGTCCAGAACG
>NZ_JBQCCN010000096.1:0-9515 GCF_051962185.1 Sphingomonas sp. | reverse complement strand
GACCACCGCGCGGACGACGTCGCCATTGACCGACTCGCCGGCGAACGCGCCGTCGAGATCGACCATGTGGAGATGCTGCGATCCGGCCTCGGCGAAGGCCATAGCCTGGGCAACGGGATCGTCGCCGTAGATCGTGGCGCGATCCATGTCGCCTTCAGACAGGCGCACGACGTTACCGCCCTTGAGGTCGATCGCGGGGAAGATGATGAGGGACACTAACATTCCTCGCCGGAACGGGAAGGGGGACCAAGGCGCGTAGCGGCTTGGTGCAGGGGGCCCGCGACGAACGAGTAACAAGCCAAGAGGCAGCCGCAGGATGGGGCCCCTCCACCACTCGCTGCGCGAGCGGTCCCCCTCCCCGTTCCGGCGAGGATTTTCATGGCCGCCATTCTAGGAACCTTTCCAGCAGCGCTAACCCGTAACGCTGGCTCTTTTCGGGATGGAATTGCACGCCCGCCATATTGTCGCGCGCGATCGCCGCGACGACCGGGCCGGCGTGATCGGTGGTCGCGACCACGTCCGCGCCCTCGAAGGCATAGCTGTGCAGGAAATAGGCCTCGCCCGCCTCGATCAGCGGGTGAGGGCAGGTCGGGCGGACGTCGTTCCAGCCCATGTGCGGCACCTTGGCGGCGGGATCGGACGGGGTGAGCAAGCGGACACGGCCCTCGATCCAGCCGAGCCCGGCGTGCTCGCCCATTTCCTCGCCGATCTCGGCCATCAATTGCATGCCGACGCAGATGCCGAGGAACGGAACGCCGTCGTGCCGCACGCGCTGGTCGAGCGCATCGACCATGCCCGGCACCCCGCGCAACGCCGCCGCGCAGGCGCCGAACGCGCCGACGCCGGGAAGGACGATGCGATCGGCGCGACGCACGAGATCGGGATCGGCGGTGATCGCGACATCGGTCGCGCCTGCCGCTTTCAGCGCGTTGGCGACCGAGTGGAGATTCCCCGCGCCGTAGTCGATCAGGGCTAAAGTCATAGCCCCTCCCTTGAGGGGGAGGGGCTCGAGAAGGCCGAAGCGTCCATCATGCCCCCAAGACCGCCGCGATCGCGTCGGCCGCCATGCTGGCGTTGAACTCGATCACCTCGATCGTCGAGGCGCCGCTGGTCACGAAGGGGTCGCTCGCGGCGAGCGCCTCGACTTCGGCCTTGTGCCCGCGACAGACGATCAGGCCCCCGGTGCGCGGGTTGCGGCGTCCCGACAGCAGGAACAGGCCCTCGGCATAGCCGCGCTCGAGCCATTCGACATGCGGCTTCATGTGCCGGTCGACCTCGTCGAGAGGCACCACATAGGTGATCAGGATCAGGCAGGCCGGCGCGTCGGTGCGGGCCGTCGCCATGTCACAGCGTCCCCTTGGTCGAGGGGATGGCATCGGCCTTGCGCGGATCGATCTCGACCGCCTCCCGCAGTGCTCGGGCCAGCCCCTTGAACGCCGCCTCGGCGATATGATGATTGTTCGAGCCGTACAGCGTCTCGATGTGCAGCGTGATCCCCGCCGTGTGCGCGAACGAGTGGAAGAAATGTTCGAACATCTCGGTGTCCATCTCGCCGAGCCGTTTTTGCGAGAAGTCGGTCTTCCACACCAGGAACGGGCGTCCGGAAATGTCGAGCGCGACGCGAGTCAGCGTCTCGTCCATCGGCGACAGCGCGTCGGCATAGCGGCGGATGCCGCGCTTCTCGCCCAGCGCCTTGGCGATCGCCTCGCCGATCGCCAGCCCGGTGTCCTCGACCGTGTGGTGCTGGTCGATATGGAGGTCGCCGACCGTCTCGACGTCGAGATCGATCAGCGAATGGCGCGAGAGCTGTTCGAGCATGTGATCGAAGAATCCGATCCCCGTCGATACCGTGTAGGTGCCGGTTCCGTCGAGGTTGACGGAGACGTCTATCGACGTCTCGCTGGTCTTGCGGGTGATCGTCGCAGTGCGCATGGCGCCCCCATATGAGTGTGTTAGTCACCATGCAATCTTGACCCATGGTCTTGATCGGCTACCCAAGGCACATGAGTGATGGTCTGCCCGACAGTTTGATTCCGTATGACGAGATCGTGCAGGAGGCCCTGCGCGCCGTGGTAGGACGCGTGCTCGGCTCGGTCGCGGCCGGCGGCGGCCTGCCCGGCGAGCATCATTTCTACATCACCTTCAAGACCCAGGCGCCCGGCGTCAGCATCCCAGATCGCCTGATCGAGCGCTTCCCCGACGAGATGACGATCGTCCTCCAGAACCGCTTCTGGGACCTGACCGTCGACGACGAGCGCTTCTCGGTCGGCTTGAGCTTCAATCAGGTGCCGTCGAAGCTGGATATTCCCTATTCGGCGATCACCGGATTCCACGACCCCGCGGTCAATTTCGAATTGCGCTTCCAGGCGCAGGAAGGCCCCGACGGCCCCGAGCCGCATGACGAGGCCGAGAACGACCATGTCGAACGCGTCGACGACGGCTCGAACGTCGTGAGCGTGGACTTCAAGCGGAAGAAGTAACTGGCTGGCATTTGGCCGGGCCGACTTCGGCGGACAAGCGCGACTCCATATCCAATCGATCGTCATCCCGGCCTTGTTCCGGGGGCCGTCGTGCAGCAAATTATGCCCTCCGTTGTTGCACGGCGGATGCCGGGACAGGCCCGGCATGACGGAGCGGAACGTGACTGGCGAGCAACCGCAAGAGCCGCAGGCGATGTCGCCAGTCAAGGCAGTCATCTATGCGATCTCGCTTCCCTTATCGCTGTTGCTGCTGATCTTCCTGCCCGCAGGTAGCTTGGCATGGCTCCCCGGCTGGATATTCGTCGCAATCCTGATCCTCGGCTTCGGCATTTCCGCGCTCGCGATCGCGAAGATCAACCCGATCATCTATCGCGCGCGCAGCCGCTTCCAGCCGGGGACCGAGCGCTGGGACTTGCCGCTGGTCGGCGTGATCCTCGCGGCCATGGCGCTCACGATCCCGGTCGCGAGCATCGACGCCGGGCGGATGCATTGGTCGCACGTGCCGTTCTGGGTCGTCGTCCTGGGCTATGTCGTTTTGCTCAAGGGGATCGCGGTCACTGGCTGGGCGCAGGCGGTCAATCCCTATTTCGAGCCCGGCGTGCGCATCCAGTCGGAACGGCATCAGCGGGTGATCGACACCGGCCCGTATCGTTTTGTCCGTCATCCCGGTTATTCGGCGGCGCTGGCCATGTTCCTGGGCATGCCGCTCGCGCTCGGCTCTTGGTGGGGGCTGGTGCCTGCCGCGATCGCCTCGATCCTGCTGGTCGTCCGCACCGCGTGGGAGGATCGGCTGCTTCACGATCGCCTGCCGGGCTATCGCGACTATGCGGCGCACGTGCGGGCGAGGCTTGTGCCGGGCATTTGGTGACGCCAAGTCGGAGGTTACCGCCGCAACAGGAGACCGTGATGACCGATACGCGCAGCGAAACCGATTCGATCGGCGCGATCGAGGTGCCGGCGGATGCCTATTGGGGCGCGCAGACGCAGCGATCGATCGAGAATTTCCCGTTCGGCGAGCGCGAGCGGATGCCGATCGCGATCGTCCATGCGCTAGCGCTGGTGAAGCAGGCGGCGGCGCGAGTGAACAGGCAACATGGCCTGGCGTCCGAGAAAGCCGATGCGATCGAGGCTGCGGCGGCCGAAGTCGTCGCGGGCAAGCTCGACGATCAATTTCCGCTGGTGATCTGGCAAACCGGCAGCGGCACGCAGTCGAACATGAACGTCAACGAGGTGATCGCCGGCCGCGCCAACGAGATGCTGACAGGGAAGCGCGGCGGCAAGACACCGGTTCATCCCAATGACGACGTCAACATGAGCCAGTCGTCGAACGACAGTTTCCCGACCGCGCTCCACGTCGCGGCGGCGCTGGCGGCGACGCGCCAGCTACTTCCTGCGATCGATCGTCTCGCCGACGCGCTGCTCGCCAAGGCGAAGGCGTGGGACGATATCGTCAAGATCGGTCGCACGCATTTGCAGGACGCGACGCCGCTCACCCTGGGCCAGGAATTTTCGGGCTACTACGCTCAGCTCAAGCTTGCCCGCACCCGCACCGAGCCGTTCGTCATCCACGCGCTGTCGAAGCTCGCGCAAGGCGGTACCGCGGTGGGGACGGGGCTTAACGCGCCCGCCGGGTTCGCCGAGGAGATCGCTGCCGAACTGTCGACGCTGACCGGCTTCGCGTTCGAGACCGCGCCCAACAAGTTCGAGGCGCTGGCGTCGAACGACACGTTGGTCGATTTCTCGGGGCGGCTGAACAGCCTGGCCGTCGCGCTGACCAAGATCGCCAACGACATCCGCTTGCTCGGATCGGGGCCGCGCTCGGGGATCGGTGAACTGATGCTGCCGGCCAACGAACCGGGCAGTTCGATCATGCCGGGCAAGGTCAACCCGACCCAATGCGAGATGCTGACGATGGTCGCGGCGCAAGTGATCGGCAATCACCAAGCGGTGACCGTCGGCGGGATGCAGGGGCATCTCGAGCTCAACGTGTTCAAACCGATGATCGGCGCGGCGGTGCTGCGCTCGATCGATCTGCTGTCGGTCGGGATGAAGAGTTTCGCCGAGCGTTGCGTCGAGGGGATCGAGCCCGACCGGCGGCGGATCGCCGAACTGGTCGACCGCTCGCTGATGCTGGTGACCGCGCTGGCGCCGGAGATCGGCTACGACAATGCCGCGAAGATCGCCAAACATGCCCATGGCGAAGGGATGACGCTGAAGGAGGCAGGGCTGGATCTGGGATTGGTGGACGAAGCGACGTTCGATCGCGTGGTGCGGCCGGAAAAGATGGTGGGACGGTAGAAGTAGAAACAGACCCTCACCCTTCCCACCGCCTGCGGCGGCGGGCCCCTTCCCTCTCCCGCATGCGGGAGAGGGAGGGAGGCGCGAAGCGCCGGAAGGGTGAGGGTCTTTCTTCGATCACCCCTTGATCCGCGCGACTTCTCTCTCAAGCTTGTCCAGCGTCGTCCGCCAGCCTTCGGGCGCGCCGCCGATCGCCGCCTTGGCGCTCTCGTCGTAAATCTCATATTCCTGCCGCACCGAAATCAGCGAGCCGTCGCCGTCGTCGGTGAAGGTCACGAAAGTCCTGACCGCGAACGGCGCGTTGCCGCTGTCGTCGACATGCGCGCCGGCCTCGAACGACAGGCTCTCGTTCTCGACCACGTCGATGAAGCGGCCGTGGTTCCAGAACTTCTGGCCATCGGGCGCCTGCATGCAGAGGTCGAAGCGCCCGCCGGGCCGGCATTCGATTACCGCTTCGGGCGTCGTGAAATGTTCGGGGCTGAACCAGTTCTTCATATGCTCGGCGGTGGTCCAGGCCTGGAACACGATCGCGCGAGGCGCATCGAAATGGCGCTCGATCACGAGCGGTTCCGGGCGGATGATCGTCTTTTCAGTCATTTCTGCTGTCCTTTCAGGGTGTTGACGTAATCTTCCAGCTTGTCGAGCCGGCTTTCCCATTCGCTGCGGCAATCGGCCATCCAATGCTCGACCAGGCCGAAGGTTTGGGGATCGATGCGGCAGGTCCGGACCCGCCCGGCCTTATGCGACCGGACAAGCCCCGATTCCTCGAGCACCGCGAGGTGCTGCATCACGGCGGGAAGCGACATGGCGAAGGGGGACGCCAGTTCGCTCACCGACATCGGCCGCAACGCCAGCCGCTCGACCATCGCCCGCCGCGTCGAGTCGGCGAGGGCGTGGAAGACGCGGTCGAGGGACGGTGATTCGTTAAGCATGTGCTTAAGTATGACGGGGCGAACACTTTAGCAAGTGCTTTAGTGTCTTTTTTGCACCCCAGCGAAAGCTGGGGCCTCGCGCGGTGGTCCGATGCGGCTTGAGATCCCAGCTTTCGCTGGGATGACGGTCTGGGCGGGCGGCGGGGAACCTTCGCCACTATTCAGCGCTTCATCCCCGGATTTCAGGGAGATTCTGCATGATCGGAGACCTCATTGCCGCCACCATCGGCCGCGACATCGACCGTCGCGACGGGGAGGGCGGGACGCTCGGTGCGCTTGCCGGCGTGGTGACGTGGAAGGTCGCCAAGCGCGTCGTCCCGGCCGCGATCGTGCTCGGCGGCGCGGCGCTCGGCGCGCGTTATCTGATGCGCAAGTTCGGGAACCAGCCCGCCAGCGCTTGACGCGGCCCCCGCGCGCACGCCAGTAGCGCGCATGGTCGATCACCGTTCCTCGCAGCCGCCCGGCTTCAAACGCCGCGGGCTGATGTTCGTGCTGTCCTCCCCCTCGGGCGCGGGCAAGTCGACCATCGCCAATCGCCTGCTCAAGGAAGAGAACGGCCGGCTCAAGATGTCGATCTCCTACACCACCCGGCCGATGCGCCCGGGCGAGCAGGAGGGGCGCGAATATCATTTCGTCGACACCGACACGTTCAAGACGATGGTCGACGACGACGCCTTCCTCGAATGGGCGCGCGTGTTCGACCAGCGCTACGGCACCCCGCGCGAGACGGTGTTCAAGGATCTCGAGGCCGGACAGGACATCCTGTTCGACATCGACTGGCAAGGCGCGCAGCAATTGTTCCAGCTGGCCGGCGGCGACGTCGTCCGCGTGTTCATCCTGCCGCCCGGGCTCAAGACGCTGCGCCAGCGGCTCGAGGGGCGCCAGACCGACAGCCAGGAGATCATCGACCGCCGCATGGAACGCGCACAATCGGAAGTCAGCCACTGGGACGGCTATGATTATGTCCTGGTCAACGACGATCTCGACGATTGTTTCGAGTGCGTCCAGACGATCCTGACCGCCGAGCGGCTCAAGCGCTCGCGCCAACGCGGGCTGATCGGGTTCATCCGGAAACTGCCGGACAATTGAGAGCGGCGGGCTGCAAGCGCACCGCGGATCCTCGCTTATTGGTTCAGGTTTAACCTGCGCCCTATTTCCAAACCGTCACCCCGGCCTTGTGCCGGGGTCTGCCGCGCCGCACGTCATGGTCGCCGTTACGACGGGCATGACTCGCGGCGGGGCGGATCCCGGGACAAGCCCGGGATGACGAATTGAAGGTCCGACCAATTGGGCTCGGCAACAGACGACTTCTCTTGCATCGCCGCGCTCTCTCGCCCCCATTTCAGTCCACTAAACCAAGCTCAAAAACCGCGCGGCCGCGTCGAAATCCTTCCGCCGGGTCTCGCGCGCCTTGATCGCCAGATCGTCCTCGCCCCATTGCTCGGCTTGCCAATCCTCGTCGAGATTGGCCGCCGCCCACACCGTGTCGGCATGCATTGCCCGCTCGGCCAGGGCCAGCGCCAGTACCAGCGATCCGGTAATCGTGACGATCGGCGACAGCGGTGCGAGCTCGAACGCCGGGCGTGCGGCGATCGCGGCGGCGAGCCGTTCGACCGTCGCCTCGGGCTGGGGGCGATGCATCACGCCGGTCGCGATCTCGAAATGCACGTCGTAGCGGTCGCGCGCCCAGTCGAGCGGCGGGTCCCAGGTCGCTGCCTGCCGAGCGACGAGATCGGCTGGGCCGTCGGCGCGATAGCAGAGCAAGTCGCTCTCGCCATAAGCGGCCAGTCCGGCGGCGAAGGCGGCGGGTTCGGGCGCGATGCGGTCGATCGCGGCGTTGGCGAGGCCGGTCAGCGGCATCGCACGCGGATCGATATCGTCGCCCACCGCGCGCCATTCGTCGGCGACCGCTTCGGCCAGCGTCGCGCTCGGCAACAGCAGCGCCGCGCGGCCGGGCGTGCGCACCCGGCGGTCGTCGAGCCGCACGCCGCGCTCTGCGTCGACGCTCACGTCCTTCCAGAACCGCTTCATCGCCCCGTCTTGGTCGTCCGCGTGGGCGCTTCCCCGGGCGTGCGCCAGCGATGCGCGAGCGAGGCGGGAACCGCCCAGGACATGTACAGCGCCGACAGCACGATCGCGACGCCCAGCGCCTTGGGCGGCCAGGTCGGGGCACGCGCGATCAGCACGACGGCGAACACCGCCCCGGCGATGGCGACAAGCCGGACGGCGGTGATGATCAGCCAGCGATTGCGGGCCTGGGTGGCGGGATCGGTCATCGTGCCTCCAGATGATGCGGCAGATCGGCAACGGCAAGCGCGACGCCGTGCGCGCCGGCGGCGACCAGTTCGTCCGCCGGGTGATAGCCCCAGGCGACGCCCACCGCGCGGACGCCGGCATTGACCGCCATCAGGATGTCGAAGCTGGTGTCGCCGATCATCGCGGTCCGCGCGGGATCGGCGCCAGCCTCGGCGATCGCGGCCTCGATCATCGACGGATGCGGCTTGGACGGATGGCGGTCGGCGGTCTGCAGCGTGACGAAATGGTGCTTGAGGCCATGCGTGGTCAATATGTGGTCGAGACCGCGGTCCGACTTGCCGGTGGCCACGCCGAGCATCCAGCCGTCATCGGCCAGCCGCTCGATCAGCGCGCCCATGCCGTCGAATAGCGGTTCGTCGGCGAGCAGCCCGCCGGTACGCATCGCGAAGAATTTGTCGCGATAGGCCTGGGCGAGGTGCCGATGATCGGCCGGCGATGCGCTGGGCAACAGAGCGCGCATCACTTCGAGCAGGCTGAGTCCGACGGCGCGACGGATGCGGTCGCGGGACGGGACCTCGACGCGCGCTTCGCTGAACGTCTCTTCGAGCGCGCGGCAGATATTGGCCTGGCTGTCGACGATGGTGCCGTCGCAATCGAAGATCGCCAGCTTGGCCGCCGCGCCGCTCATGCGTTGCGCATCCAATGCGCGATGCCGCGGCGGCCCGACGCTTCGACGCCATCGGCGGCGGCGCGTCGAGCCGCCTCGGGCTTGTTCTGGCCGAGCTTGAGCGTGCCGCGCCAGGCGGCGATCTCCAGCCCGAAACCGACGATCGCGCCGGTCATCTTGGCGAAGATCGCCGGATCCATCTTGCGGCGCGTCCATGGCGCCTTGTCGAGCCGGCCTTCCTGTTCGGCGGTCAGTTGGTCGACCTGGGCGACCAAAGCGTCAGGCTCCATCCGCCGCATCACGCCTTCGAGCTCGACCGCGACATAATTCCAGGTCGGCACCTGATTGTCGTCGAGCCCATACCAATCGGGACTGACATAGCCGTCGGGGCCCTGCGCGACGAACAGCGCGCTCGCGCCATCGAGATGGCGGACGATGCCGTTGCCGCGCGCGAGATGGAGGCCGAGCGTGGCGTCGTCGAGCCACACGACGGGGACATGCGCCACGCGCGGGCCGTCGGGCGTGCCGCAGAACAAGGCGCCGAAGCCGAGCTCGGCGACCAGCGCGCGCATCGCCTCGCGATCTTCCCAGCGGAACGCGGCATTGGGATGCATCAGATCGTTGCCTCGATCGCGAGCGGTGCCGGCGATAGTCCGCCCCGGCGAAGGCCGGGAGCCAGGATCGAGCTGCCCAAGGGGAAAGCGAGAAGCTCTATCAGGTCAAGCATCGCGACTGGGCCCCGGCCTTCGCCGGGGTGGGTATGGAAGGCGAGAGGGCCGCGCGGAGCAAATGAAACTGTCATCACCGCCCCTTGCGCGGTGCCGGCTTGCGCGAGCCGCTCTTGCGCGGCGCGGCCGAGGCGCCGCGATTGCGCCGTTCGCC
>NZ_JBQCCN010000095.1:0-23636 GCF_051962185.1 Sphingomonas sp. | reverse complement strand
GAAGCCGGCATGGTCGTTGGCGGTACCGCGCCATGGCATCGGCGTGCGCGCGCCGTCACGCGATAGCGTCAGCGGCCAATTGGCGATCGCTTCGGGATCCTTGAGCGCCTCGAACGGGATATCGACCTGGGTCAGGCCGAGTTCCTCGCCATTGTAGAGGAAGATGTTGCCGCGCAGCGCGATCAGCAGCATCAGCTTCATCCGCGCGAAGGCGTGGCGATGCTCTGGCGCGGCCCAGCGCGAGATCGCGCGCGGCGCGTCGTGATTCTCGAATGCCCAGCTCGGCCAGCCGGTGCCCGGCGCGTCGGGCCATTGCGCCAGCGCGTCGCGGACCAGGGCGGGCGTCAGCCGGTCGGCATAAAGGAAGTTGAAGCCGTAAGCCGAATTGAGCCGCTGGTCGCCTTGGGTGAAGGCATGCATCTCGGCCTCGGGGCTGGGGCCACCCACCTCGGCGACGGTGAAGGTCGCGCCATATTCGTCGAGCAAAGCGCGCAACCGCTCGAGGAACAGCGGAATCTCCGGCTGGCTCTGGTTGTGGATGTGCTGCTGGAAATCGAACGAGCGCGTGCGGGGGCCGGGCGGTGCCGGCGGATTGTCGGTCAGCGCCGGGTCGTGCATCGAGAAGTTGATCGCGTCGATGCGGAAGCCGTCGACCCCGCGATCGAGCCAGAACTTGGCCACGCCGAGCATCGCGTCCTGTACCGCCGGCAGATGCATGTGGAGCTGCGGCTGCTCGGGCAGGAAATTGTGCATGTAATATTGCCGGCGCGGCGCGCTCCACGTCCAGGCCGGGCCGCCGAACACCGATTGCCAATTGTTGGGCGGCGAGCCGTCGGGCCTGGCGTCGGCCCAGACGTACCAATCGGCCTTGGCATTGGTGCGGTCGCCGCGGCTTTCCAGGAACCAGGGATGGCGGTCGCTGCTGTGCGAATAGACCTGGTCGATCAGCACCTTGAGGCCGAGCGCGTGGGCGCGAGCGACCAGCGCGTCGAAATCGGCGAGCGTGCCGAAGATCGGATCGACGTCGCAATAATCCGCCACGTCATAGCCGAAGTCGAGCATCGGCGAGGTGAAAAAGGGCGACAGCCAGATCGCGTCGACCCCCAGGCTGGCGACATGGTCGAGATGCGCGGTGATGCCGGGCAGGTCGCCGATGCCGTCGCCGTTCGAATCGGCAAAGCTGCGCGGATAGATTTGATAGATCGCCGCCCCGCGCCACCAATCGTGCGTGGTCCGGGCGGCGGGCAGGCGGGCGACGTCGTTCACTTGGCCTCGCAGATGATGAAATCGAGGGGGGCGAGGCTGACCTTCAGGCTGCCCGGCGCGGCGGCTTTGGCTTCGCACGCGCCGTGCAGCGCGGTGAAAGCGGTGGATGAGTCCTCGACCAGGACATTGGCGCTGACCGGCGCGGTCGAGGTGTTGAACGCGATCAGCACTTCCTTGCCGCTGTCCGGATCGAAGCGCGAGACCGCGAACAGCCCCGGCTTGTCGCCCCAGGCGCGGGGTACCTGGCGCCCGCGGGTCAGCGCCCGGTGGCTGGTGCGGATGCGCGCCAGCTCGGCGATCGCCTTGAAGATCGGAGTGTCGGTGCCGAAGCTCGGCGTGGCGGTGGTCTTGGTCGTGCCGAGCAGCCTCGTGTCGTTATAGACCGCGACCTTGCTGGCGAACATGTCCTCGCGCGCGAGCTGGTCGCCGCCCTTGCTGACGAAGCCCTGTTCGTCGCCGTAATAGATCGTCGGCACGCCGCGCAGCGTCAGCAACATGGCATGGCCTAGGATGACGCGCTTGAGGATCTCGTCGTCGCTCGCCTGGGGAAAGCCGGCCTTCACGAACATCGAGAAGCGGCCCATGTCGTGATTGCCGAGGAAGGTCGGCAGCGTCCGGGCGGTCGCCTCGCCATTCTCATAGGCGGGATCGCCGAAGAACATGTGGAACAGCTCGCTGGTCGGCGCGCCGCGGCCCACCACATCGGTCACCGCGCGCTGGAACGCGAAGTCGAGGACTGCCGGAAGCTTGTCGACCCTGGTGTGCGCGGCGAGGCGGGCGACGTCGAGATCGCCAGTGAAGACCTCCCCGAAGATGTGGAAATTGGGAATGCCCTTCGCCCTGGCGCGCGCCAGCATCGCCGGCACGAACGCTTGCCAGAAGGCGGGGTCGACATGCTGCGCGGTATCGATGCGGAATCCGTCGACGCCGAAATCGTCGATCCACTTGCCGTAGATGTCGATCATCCCCGCGATCACGCGCGGATTCTCGGTCATCAGATCGTCGAGCCCGCCGAAATCGCCGAGCAGCGAATCCTCGGTCGAAAAGGTCGAATCACCGCGATTGTGGTAATAGATCGGGTCGTTGAGCCACGCCGGGACCTTGGTCTTTTCCTCGCCCTTGGGCAGGTACGGCGTATAGGCCCAGCTCGGATCGGTCAGCTTGGCGAAATTCTCCGGCGTCGCGATGCCGTCGCCCCGAAACCCTGCATTGATCGCCGGACCGCCGACGCCGCCGCGACGGGTGTAGGGATAGTCGGCGCGGCTGCGATAGGCGCACGGCGTGTCGGGCACGCATTCGCGATATTTGATCACGTCGGCGGTGTGGTTGGCGATGATGTCCATATAGACCTTCATCCCGCGCGCATGCGCCGCGTCGACCAGCGCCTTGAAATCGGCATTGGTGCCGAAATGCGGGTCGACCTGCGTGAAGTCGGTGATCCAATAACCGTGATAGCCGGCGGATTCGCTGCCCTTGGGTCCCTGGACGGCCTTGTTCTTGAAGATCGGACCGACCCAGATCGCGGTCGCGCCGAGCGCCTGGATATAGTCGATCCGCTTGAGCAGCCCCTTGAGGTCGCCGCCGTGATAGAAACCCTTGGCGGCGGGATCGAAGCCGGTGACCAGCCGGTCGCCCTTCAGCCCGCCGGTGTCGTTCCGTGTATCGCCGTTCTCGAAGCGGTCGGGGAGGAGGAAATAGATCACCTCGTCCTCGGGCAGCCGATCGCGATACGACGCGGCGGCCGCCGCGGCGGGGGCGGCTTCGGGCGACGACCACGCCGGCCGGGCGAGCGCGCCGGCGAGCAGGGCGGCGAGCAACGAGCGGCGGATCATGCGGGGTTCTCCAAGGCGTCGCCGGTCATCGCCGCGACGAAAGCACGATGGCTGGGCAGGGCTTCCGCCTTGATGCGACAAGCTTTCGCCAGCGCTTCGAGAAACGGGCCGATATCCTGCGCCGGCACATTGTCCGCGAGAGGCGACCAGCTGCGCGGCATGATGCCCTGGCCGATCATCACCTGGCCCCAGCTGTCGTCGAGGAACAGCTCGTCTTCTTCACGGACGAAGGTGCCGGCCTCGCGGAACAAGGCCATCTTCTCCGCCAGCGTCGACGGCAATTCCATCACCCGGCAATGATCCCAGAACGGCTCGCCGTTGCGGTTGTTGGCGACGTAATGCAGCATTATGAAGTCGCGGATTCGCTGCCATTCGACGACCGACAGCCGGTTGAAATAGGTGCGCGCGTCGGTGACGTCCGACAAATCGCCCGACAATAGGTTGAGCAGGCGGCCCAGCCCCGATTGGACGAGATGGATGCTGGTCGATTCGAGCGGCTCCATGAAGCCGGCGGCGAGGCCCAGCGCCACGCAATTGTGCGACCAGAATTGCTGCCGATGCCCGCTGATGAAACGGATCGGGCGCGGATCGCCCAGTGCGTCGCCCTCGATCGTGTCGAGCAGCAGCGTGCTCGCCTGGTCGACCGACATGAACTCCGAGCAGAAGACATGGCCGTTGCCGGTGCGATGCTGCAGCGGGATGCGCCATTGCCAGCCCGCCGGACGGGCCATCGACTGGGTGTAGGGACGCAGTTCCTTCCGCGTCTCACTCGGCACCGCGAGCGCGGTGTCGCAGGGAAGGTAGTGGCGCCAGTCGACGAACGGCACGCCGAGCGCATCGCCGAGCAGCAGGCTGCGAAAGCCGGTGCAGTCGATGAAGAACGACCCCGCGACCTCGCGGTCATGGTCCAGGCGCAGCGCGCGGATGTCGCCGCTTTCGCCGTCGCGCTCGACCTTCTCGATCCGTCCCTCGACCCGCCGCACGCCGCGTGCCTCGGCATAGTCGCGCAGCATCCCCGCCAACAGGCTCGCGTCGAAATGATAGGCGTAAGCGAGCTCGGTCGGCTTGCCCTCGCGCCCGTCGGTCGTCGAGAAGCGATCGAGCCGGGTCGCTGCGACATTATAGCTGTAATCGCCGTAATCGCCCGCGACGCCGAGGTGCCGGCCGCGCAGCCAGAGCTGACGGAAGGGGATCAGCCCGACCCCGCGGCCGACCTGGCCGAAACTGTGAATGTAATGATGCCCGGGGTGCAGCCAGTCGCTGAACTCGATCCCGAGCTTGAACGTGGCATTGGTGCGCCGCAGGAACTCGGTCTGGTCGAGGCCCAGCCCGATGATCAGATTGTGGATCTGCGGGATCGTCGCCTCGCCGACGCCGACCGTGCCGATCGCATCGGATTCGACCAGCGTGATCGTGGCGCGATTGCCGAGGAAGCGGGCCAGGATGGCGGCGGCCGTCCATCCTGCCGTTCCGCCGCCGGCGATGACGATGTCGAGCGGCGTGGGATGAGTCATGAAAGCCTTCACCAGCGATGAGCCTCGCCGGAATTACCCGGCGAGGCGGATCGCGTCATCAGAACTTGAAGGTGAAACCGGCGACGAAACGTCGGCCGTATTGCTGATACTTGAGATAGGCGCCGGGAATGACGGCGTTGTTGACGGAGGCGAGCGTCGCCGACCGCGTGTCGGTGAGGTTCTGGCCCTGGATATAGATCGACAGCCCCCTGAGCGCCGATGTCTTGGAGAAGTCGTAGCCGATCTGCGCATCGTAGATCGTCTCGCCCAGCACCTGCTGACGATCGAGGCCCCCGCTGTAGAGCGAGAAATCGCCGAGATAGGTCGAGCGATAGCGCATGCTGCCGCGTAGGCTGAACCCGCTATTCTCGTAGAACGCGGTGAGATTGGCGACCCATTTCGAATAGCCCGGAATGACGGTCAACGCGCCGTTGAAGTCGTGGACCTGCGTCTCGGTATAACCGGCGCCGCCGGTGATGCCGAAGCCGGTCAGCGCCTTCGAGAACACTTCGAACGGCAGCGTCCCGGCGAATTCGGCACCGTACATGTGTCCGCCATGCGTATTCACGTTCGCGAACAGGATGCCAACCGGGGTCGGAGGCACGATTCCCGGCGGGGTCGGAAGCTGCGAATAGTCGAAACTGTCGGTGAAGCCGTTGGCGATGTAGGTGTCGATATTCTTGTAGAACAGCTGCAGCGCGACATAACCCTTGGTCGAGAAATACTTCTCGAAATTGAGGTCGAACGCCGTGGCCCGGTAGGGACGGAGTCGGGGATTGCCGCCGCTGCCCGAATAAAGCTGCCTGGTGGCGTCGTATCCGAAGCTGATGACGTTGTTGAGGTCGGGCAAGCGCGGCCGCATCATTTCTTTCGACGCCGCGAAGCGGATGACGAAATCGCTGGCGGTACGCAGATTGAGATTCAGGCTCGGCAGCACCATCCAATAGTGGTCGGTGACGGTCGAGAACAGCTGGCCGCTCGAGGTGATGTCGGAATGGATCGCCTGGACGCCGATATTGCCGGTCAGTCGGGTGCCGCCGCCGAGATCGCCGTCGAGCGACGCCATGACATAGGGCGTCCAGACATTCTCGCCGATGCCATAGCCCTTGGTCGTGCCGAAGTTGTTCGGCGTATAGACCAGCACTCCATTGGCTACGAGCGTGCGCGGATCATAGGCGAGGATCTTGCCGAGGCCGCGGTCGAGCGTGAGCGGCTCGAGCAGCAGGTCGCTCGGAATCACCGCGGTGGTCGCGCCGTTCGGCGGGCTGAGGTAACCTTCCTGCGCGCTCAGCGTCTTGGTGCGGGACGTATAGTCGACGCCAACCTTCAGCGACTTCAGGAACCCGCCCATTTCCTTTTCGATCTCGGCCTTGGCTTCGACCAGGTCGTCCTTCGTGTCGCGTAGATTGTCGTAGCCCGCCTGGATCGGCGATCCGCTCCAGCCTTCGACGTCGGTCAGCACCAATGCCGAGCTGGCGCCATTGTAGTTGCTGGTGAATTGCGGTCCGGTCGGCGTCATCGTGTAGGACACGACCGCGGTGGGATTGGGCAGGGCACGGCCGAGGCCGGCGGTGGTCTGGAGCGAATTATCGGTGCGATCGGTGCGCGACCAACTGAAGTCGCCCATGACCCGCCAGCCGCTGTCGTTCTTCCACACGCCGTTCCAGCCGACCGAATATTGGTTGGCGACGCGGTCGTTGGCGTAATTCTCGATCAGCGGCGTGCCGGTGATCGTCGCCGCGGTGACCAGGCCGTTGGTCGTGGTGACGTTGGAAATCGAATCGTGACCGCAACCGCCGCCGCAATTGAACGGCATTTCGAAGCCGCGCTGATCGATGCGATCGATGAAGCGCGAATAGAAGGCGTCGATCGTCATCGTCAGATTGTCGTCGGGCCGCACCTGGAACGTGGCATTGGTGCCGAAGCGCTTGAGCCGATCCGATTCCGACCAGGTCTTGATGCCGTTCATGCCCTGGCCGCCGCCCGGGTAACCGCCATAGCCCCAGGCGTTGAAATCCTTGGTCTGATAGGGTTCGTCGGTATAGGCGGCCGACAGCGCGATACCGGCCTTGCCGTCCGCGAAGGTATCGATGAACGTGCCGTAGGCGCGGAAGCCCTTGTCGGTCGAATCCGGCTGCAGCTTGTTGTCGACATAGGTGCCGCGCGCGCCGACCGCGATGACTCGCTTGCCGACATCGAGCGGCCGGACGGTGCGCAGGTCGACATTGCCGACCAGGCCGCCGGCCGTCTTGTCGGCTTCCGCGGTCTTGTAGACGTCGACGCCGGCCAGGATTTCCGACGGATATTGGTCGAATTCGACCGCGCGGCTGTCGTTGGTAGTGGTCTGCTGGCGGCCGTTCAGCGTCGTCGTCGAATAGTCGGGACCGAAGCCGCGGATCGAGATGATGTTGGCGCGGCCCGCGTTGCGCTGCGCCGAAATACCCGGCAGGCGCGCGATCGATTCACCGATGCCGTTGTCGGGCAGTTTGCCGATGTCTTCCGACGAGACCGATTCCACGATCTGTTCGGAATTCTTCTTCTTCGCGGTCGCGCTGGCGAGCGCCGCGCGGAAGCCGGTCACGACGATGTCCTTGGGCGCATCGGCGTTCGCCTGGTCGTTCGCCGTCGGCGCGGGCGCAGTCGTATCCTGCGCGAACGCCGGCGACGCGAACACCGTCAGCGCGCCGGCAAGCGCGATGCCGCTCGCGCGCAAGGCGAGCTGGGTACGACGGTTCGAACGGAAAGCAGTCATCGATTCCTCCCCTTGCAACCGCGCCATGTTTGGCTTGCGGTTCGACGCGGCCGACATGGCGCGTGCGGTTGCATTGCGATTATGTTGCAGTGGGGATGGGGCCAAGTTGGCCACATACGTATTCAGGAATTATGCATTGGCCGGTGTTGCGCGGCTGCATCGCCCCGGTCAGAGGGGCGCGGACGACAGGATGCGATAGCTCCATGGCGCCAGCGTCAGGCTGGTCGCGCGAGTCACGGTCAGGTGCGAGCCATCGGCGAAATCGACATAATCGCCATCGCTCGGCCCGTCGGTGAAGCCGATCGTCTGGCTGTCGGCCGACAGGTTGAACAGCGCCAGTACCTTGTCGCCATTCTTCTCGCGGACGAACGACAGTACCTTGGACGGCGCGGTGTTGACGACCGGCGTCATCGTCGCCCCCCAGGGCGCGTTCCACAATGCCGGGTGCGCCTTGCGGAACGCGATCAGTCGGCGGAACAGCGCGGCGTTGGGATGGTCGCGCCAGACGATCGGGTCGCGTTCGAAGAACTTGAGCCGCTTGGGATTGCCGGCTTCCTGGCCGTTGTAGATCAGCGGAATGCCGTCGCCGACGAACGACAAGGCGATGGTGTCGGGCAGCGCCTTGCCGAAGCGCTCGAATTCGGTGCCGTCCCACGCATTCTGATCGTGATTCTCGGTATAGACCATACGCATCGCCTCGGCCGGCCAGGCGCTCTCCGTCTCGGAGTAATAACCGAACAAGGCGCCGACATCCGCCTTGCCAGCGGCGATATCGGCCATCGCATTGTTCCATTTCCACGCATAGCTGGCGTCGAAGGCCTTGCGGTGGACGTCGCGCTGGTCGGATTCGGCGAGCATGAAAACCGGCTTGATGCGATCGAGCTCGGCGCGCGCATTCTCCCAGAAGTCGAGCGGAACATAGCCGGCGACGTCGCAGCGGAAGCCGTCGACGCCGGCCGTCCGCACCCAATATTTCATCGCGTCGGTCATGTAGCGTCGCAGGCCCGGCTTCGAATAATCGAGGTCGATGATGTCGGACCAATCCCACCAGGGAGTCGGCCGGTTGGCGCCTTTCCAGTCATGCTCGTACCAGCCGGGATGCGCGGCATGGATGGGATTGTCCCAGGCGGTGTGGTTGGCGACCCAGTCGAGGATCACGTGCATGCCGAGCCGGTGCGCGGCGGCGACGAACGACTGGAGGTCGGCGAGCGTCCCGAATTCGGGATTCACGCCGTAATAATCGCGCACCGAATAGGGGCTGCCGAGCGTGCCCTTGCGGTTCTGCACGCCGATCGGATGGATCGGCATCAGCCAGAGGATATCGACGCCTAGCGCCTCGAGCCGCGGAAGCTGCTTCTCCGCGGCCTTGAAAGTCCCCTCCGGCGTGAACTGGCGGGTATTGATCTGATAGAGGACCGCATCCCGAGACCAGGCGGGGTGCGTCAGCGTGACATAGGGCTTGGGCGAATAGGGATCGGGTGTCTTGGTCGCCGCCAGGGCGGGGTTGAGTGTGAGCGCCGCGAGGAGCGCGACCACGATTGATTTGAGCATCCAGTCCTCCCGTGTGCCGGACACTGTGCCACGCCTCGCCGGCAGCGGCGGTTGAATACGTATGTGATGGCGTTCCTGCCCGGCAGACGCTCGCTTAGTCTCGGCCGATCGCCCCGCTACATAGAGGGCGCAAGGGGAGGGACGGTTGCCGGACACTCATTACGCGCGCGGGCCCTATCGCGCCGCCACGCTGCCCGCTACACTCGCGCCCAATCGGCCGCAGACGACGGCCGGCAGCGGGAGAAGCCGTCGGGCGATGATCACCGACAAACCGACGTCTTTCGATATCGCGCAACGCGCGGGCGTTTCCCAACCGACCGTCTCGCGCGCGTTGCGCGGCGACCCCACCGTCAGCGAAGCCACCCGCAAGCGGATCGAGGCGATCGCGGCGCAGCTCAATTACAAGGTCGACAAGAACGCCTCGTCGCTGCGCAGCCGTCACACCAATACGCTGGCGCTGCTGTTCTTCGAGGACCCGACTCCCGACGAGTCGCTGATCAATCCCTTCTTCCTGTCGATGCTCGGTTCGATCGCGCGGACCTGCGCGCTGCGGGGCTACGACTTGCTGACCTCGTTCCAGCAGCTCTCGTCGAATTGGCATGTCGATTACGAGGACAGCCACAAGGCCGACGGGATCATCCTGCTCGGCTATGGCGATTACGAAACCTATCGCGCGCGGCTAGAGCAGCTCGAGGCGCAAGGGACGCATTTCGTCCGCTGGGGATCGGTGCAACAGGGCCAGCCCGGTATGACGATCGGCTGCGACAATGTTCGTGGCGGGCGCGATGCCGTCGCGCATCTGCTTGGCCTCGGGCGGCGGCGGATCGCCTTTCTCGGTCAGACCTCGACCCATTCGCCGGAACTCGCCGATCGCTATCGCGGTGCCTGCGCGGCCATGCTCGACGCGGGGATCGATCCCGATCCCGGGCTGCAGGTCGACGCCATCACCACCGAGGCGTCCGGCTATGATGCGGCGATCGACTTGCTCAGGCGCGGCGTCGCGTTCGACGCGATCTTCGCCGCCAGCGATCTGATCGCGATCGGTGCGATGCGCGCGCTGGAAGAAGCCGGGCTCGGCGTTCCCAACGACGTGGCGGTGATCGGCTTCGACGACATTCCGGCGGCGAGCCTGTCGCACCCGCCGCTGACCACGATCGCGCAGGATTACGCCAAGGCCGGCGCGATGCTGGTCGACACCTTGCTGCGCCAGATCCGCTCGCAGCCCGTCGAGGCGGCGATGCTGCCGCCGCGTCTGGTCGTCCGCCGCTCGACGGCGCCCAGGGCATGAGCGCGCTTTTGGCGGAAAAACCGCGCCACGATTGGCGCGGGCTGTGGAACATTTCGTTCGGTTTTTTCGGCATCCAGATCGCGTTCGGGCTGCAGAACGCGAATGTCAGCCGCATCTTCCAGTCGCTCGGCAGCGACGTCGGCAGCCTGGCCTTGCTGTGGATCGCGGGGCCGGTCACCGGCTTGCTGGTCCAGCCGATCATAGGCCATTTCAGCGATCGCACCTGGGGGCGGTTCGGGCGGCGGCGACCGTATTTCCTGGCCGGGGCGACGCTGGCGGCGCTGGCGCTGGTCGGCATGCCCAACGCATCGGTGCTGCTCGCGGCCGCCTTGCTGTTGTGGATGCTCGACGCCTCGATCAACGTATCGATGGAGCCGTTCCGCGCCTTCGTCGGCGACATGGTCGCGCCGTCGCAGCGTACCGCCGGCTATGCCTTCCAGACCGCGTTCATCGGCGCGGGCGCGGTGGTCGGCAGCCTGGCGCCGTTCGCGATGGCCAAACTCGGCGTCAGCAACGTCGCGGCCGCCGGCGCCATCCCGGACTCGGTGCGCTATTCCTTCTATCTGGGCGCGGTGGCGATCTTCGGCGCCGTGTTGTGGACCGTGCTGACCACGCGCGAATATCCGCCAGAGCAATTGCGCGCGTTCGGCGACGGCGGGGCCGGGGACATCGACCACGCGCTGCCCGATGCTCGCTTGCCCGGCGTCCTGACGCTGGCGGGCGCCGGCCGTGCCCTGGCCGGCGCGCTGCTGATCGGCGCGATCCGCCATTGGTCGCTCGAGCGCGATCTCTACGTGCTCGGTGGCCTTCTCGTCGGAGCGGGCGTGTTGATGCTCGTCGCCGCGGCGATGGTGCGGCGCAACGCCGACAACGCATTGGTCCAGATCATGAGCGACCTGGTGCGGATGCCCGACCAGATGTGGCGGCTCGCGCTGGCGCAATTCTTTTCGTGGCTGGCGCTGTTCATCCTGTGGATCTTCACCACGCCGGTCGTGGCGCAATATGTGTTCCACTCGGTCGACCCGACCGCCAGAGCCTATAACGACGGGGCCGACTGGGTGGGCGTGCTGTTTTCGGTCTATAACGGCGTCGCGGCGCTCGCCGCTTTCGCGCTGCCGCTACTGGCGAAGCGCATCGGCGCGGCCAGGACGCATATCGCCTGTCTGCTGATCGGCGCCGCCAGTTTCGCCTCGTTGCTGGTCGTCCGCGACCAGCAGATGCTGTTGCTGCCGATGGTCGGGATCGGCTTCACTTGGGCGTCGATCCTGACCATGCCCTACGTCATCCTGGCCGGTGTGCTGCCACCGCAGAAGTTCGGCATCTACATGGGTATCTTCAACTTCTTCATCGTGTTGCCGCAACTCGTGGTCGCGACGGTGATGGGCGCGATCATCCATGCCTTTTTCCCGACCGAGCCGATCTGGACGATGGCTTGCGCCGCGGTGGTGATGGTGCTAGCGGCGGCGTCGATGCTGCTCGTGCGGAACGAAGTGCCGCGCTGAGCGGGCGACGACGGGAAGACTCAGCGCGGCAGCGTGATGGTCGCGGCGAGGCCGCCCTCGGGGCGGTTCTCCAGCCGGATATCGCCGCGCGCCTCGCGCACGATCGCGCGCGCCAGTGCCAGGCCCAGGCCGATGCCGCCGGTTTCCTTGTTGCGCGACCCCTCCAGTCGGGTGAACGCCTCGAACACTTCGGCGATGCGGTCGGGCGGAATGCCTGGCCCGTCGTCGCACACCACGATCTCCACGGTCTTCGCGTCGGAGCGCAGGAGCACCTCCGCGCCGCCGCCATATTTGACCGCGTTCTCGATCAGGTTGCGGATTGCGCGCCGCATCAGCGACGGGCGCAGCTGCCTCGTCCGCCGCTCGACCGCGGGGAACTCGACCGGCTTGCCCAGGGCACGGACATCCTCGACCCCGGCATCGACCAGGGCGGCGAGATCGACCTCGGTCGCCTGCTCGCTCGGCCGCCCCAGCCGCGCCAGCGACAAGATGTCGTCGAGCGTGCGGTTCATCTCGTCGATCGTGTCGGCCATGCGCGCGCGGTCGTCGTCATCGTCGACCGATTCGATCCGCACCCGCAGCGCCGCTAGCGGGGTGCGCAGATCGTGCCCGATCGCGCCGAGCATGCGGTCCTTTTCCTCGAGCATCGCGGTCACGCGGGTGCGCAATTCGTTGAACGCCATGATCAGCGTCCGCACGTCGTGCGGGCCGCTCTCGGTGATCGGGCCGTCTGCCTCGCCGGGATGGAACCGCTGCGCCGCCTTGGCCAGCGAGCGCAACGGCTGGGCGATGCGCCGCGTCGCGAGCAGCACCGGCAGCAGCACGATCACGTAGAGCACCAGGGTCTGGCCGATCAGCCGCGACAGGAACGGCCATTCCGAATCCTGCCAAGGGACGGAAGCCGCCCACCAGCCGACCTTGGGTTGCTCGACCGCGATCAGCAATTCCTGACGGGCGAAGCGATAGCGCTGCGCCTTGACCCGCGACATCCTGGCGAAGCGCGTATCGTCCGAGCGCAGCGGCCGGACTCCGGTGATGACGTGTCCTACCGGAATGCCCGCTTCGACCAGGCGCGCGCGCAGCGCCTCCTCGATATCCGGCCGGCGCCGCAACCCCGCCTCGATCGGATCGGATGGCCATGGGCGCGAGCGGAAGCGGTCCCATGGGGTCTCGTCGCCGACGGGGGGTGCCGATACGATCTCGAGCGGCTGGCCCGCATGACGGTTGCGCGGACCTTGTGCGGCGTCGACGATGCGCGCGGCGACCGGTCCCACGGTCTGTTCGAGCCGGAACGCCTGGCGATCGCGCAGGCGCAGCCCGAAATTGATCGCCTGCGCGATGAACAGAGCGACCGCGACGAGCACGGCCATTTGCCCCGGCAGGTTGCGCGGCCATAATCTCACGATCTTGTCCTACCCGTCGCGTCGTTCACAGGCGCGTCACTTCGGCTGCCAGCGTATAGCCGCCGCCCCATACCGTCTTGATGACGGTCGGGTTCTTGGGGTCGGATTCGATCTTGCGCCTGAGGCGGCTGACCTGGTTGTCGATCGCGCGATCGAACGCCATCGCCTCGCGGCCCTGGGTAAGGTCGAGCAACTGGTCGCGCGTCAGCACCTGGCGCGGGCGCAGCACCAGAGCCAGCAGCAAATTATATTCGCCGGTCGACAGCGGCACCGACACACCCTCGCGATCTACCAGCGCGCGTTCGCCGGTCTTCAACACCCAGCCGGCAAAGGCGTAGGACCCGCTTTCGGGGGCATGCTGGCGCGTCCCGCTGCCGGCGGCACGGCGCAGGATGACGCGAGCGCGGGTCGCCAGTTCGCGCGGCGAAAAGGGCTTCACGACATAATCGTCGGCGCCCATCTCCAGCCCCACGATACGGTCAGTTTCCTCGCTCCTGGCGGTCAGCAGGATGACCGGGATCTCTCCGGTCGCGCGAATATGCCGACACAGGCTGAGCCCATCCTCTCCCGGCATCATGATGTCGAGAATGACGAGGTCGATCGCATAGGCCGCCATTCGCGTCCGCGCGCTCTCGGCGTCGCCCGCTTGCGTCACGCGGAAACCCTGTTTGGTCAGATATTGCGCGAGCGGCTCGCGGATCGAGCGCTCGTCGTCGACCAGAAGAATGTGGGGAGTGCCGCCCATCGGCATTTCGCTAAGCATCTATCGTCCCCCTGAAAAGCCCCGAAAGGGAAAAGGGTGGAGGGCCGGGCGGGTGAGGAGGGGCACCCGCCCGGCAGCCTGGGCACATGGGGATTATTGCCCGGGCTTGTCTTCCGGCGCGGGCGGCGGCGGCGGGGGCATGTCCCCGCCAATGCCGCGCGGGCCGCGCATCGATCTCATCGCGTCGCGCGCGGCTTCGCGTTCCGCCGCGTCGATCTTGCCGTCCTTGTTGGTGTCCATGCGATCGAACCGCCGCGCCGCCTGGGCACGAAATTCCTCGCGGTCGATTACGCCGTCGCCATTGGTGTCGAGCCGCGCGAACATGCGGTCGCCGAAGCCGCGCCCACCCATCGCCGGGCCACCCGGCGGAGGCGGTGGAGGAGCCGCCCCATCAGCAGGCGGCGGGGGCGGAGGAGGCACCTCGGCGCCGCCCATCCGTCCGCGCGGACGCATCTCGTCCGAGGTCAGCTTACCGTCCTTGTTGGCGTCCATGCGATCGAAGCGCGCATCGGCCTGCGCCATCGCCTCGTCGCGAGTCAGGACGCCGTCGCCATTGACGTCGCCGCGAGGCGCCGGCGCGGTCTGCGCCGCGGTCGGTCCGACCAATGCGATCCCCATGAAGCTTGCGCTCGCGAGCGCCGCGGCAAGAAACACTCGATTCATCCCGTAGTCCTCGATCGGGCGAAGGGTCATTCCCCGCCATCGAGAACCTTGTGGTTCCTCTGTGTCGCTCGGGCATGTCAGTCCATGACGAAATTGTCGCAAATTGTCGCGCTACGACAGGAAGCCACCGGTCAGGCGAAGATGGCGACGCTCTGCATCTGTTCGGCCACGGGTTCGCCATCGGCGTTCCAGATCATCATCTCCTGGCTCGAACTGCCCGCCTTGGCATAATCGGCGTTGGTCCTGAGCAGCCACCAGCCGTCGATGGTGCGTGGTTGCGAGCCGAGCAGGTTGAGTTGCCAGGTCATCGAGCTGCACGGCGCCGGCCCGCCGATCAGCTTGAGCGCGGCGGGCGGCAGGCAATCGGCGACGGCGATCAACTCGACCATCGGATCGAGCCCCTCGCGCTCGTTCAGCCGCACCCAGCGCAGCCATTCGGCCGCGCCGACCGTCGCGTCGCGGCGGTCGAGCAATTCGAAGTTCTGCGCGAACGATACCGCGGAATTGCCCTTGAAGGTGGTGTCGCCCGGCCCCGGTCGCGGGAAGTCCGGCGCCGATCCGACTTGATGGTCGAGCTTCGACTCGACCGCGCTCATGAACACGAAAGTCGCGCGCAACCCGAGCCCTGCTTCGCTCTCGACATCGGCCTGGACGAAAGCGGCGTTGCGGCCTCGGCGCAGCCGGCTGGCGCGGATCACGACATCGCCCGACAGCGGGCCGATGAAGGCGACGAGCGCCGAGCGCAAAGGCGGCAGATCCTCATCCGATTGCTGCGCGGAGTGGAGCGCGAGCGCCGCCGACAGCCCGCCATAGCTGGTCCGTCCTTGCAGCCACGTATCGGGAATCGTGCCGCGCCAGCCGCCCTCGATCGGCTGCAACGCATTGATGATCTGCTTCAGGCCCGGCATGCTCTTTCCTCTGATTGCTCGCGATTGGGCGGATTGTCGCTCAATCCTCCCCTGGCGGGGGAGGATCGAGAAGGGTCATGTCCTTGTGCATCTAGTTGGTCGGTCGCCGTCGTACCGCGTCAGGCGTGTTCGGCGGCGAGGAGGTCGCGCAGCTCGCGCTTGAGCACCTTGCCGATCGCGCTGCGCGGCAGTTCCTCGATCGGATGCAGCGCCGACAGCCGCTGGGTCTTGCCGAGCTGTTTGTTGGTCCACGCCATGATTTCGTCTGCCGACGCGTCGACGCTGGTGTTCGGCACGTAGAAACCCACCGGCGTCTCGCCCCATGTCTCCGACGGCACGCCAATCACTGTGCATTCCTGGATCGCCGGATGCTGCTTGAGCACCGCCTCTATATCGACCGGATAGATGTTGAACCCGCCCGAGATGATGAGGTCCTTCTTGCGGTCCATCAGGATCAGGAAGCCGTCCTCGTCGAACCGGCCGATATCGCCGTGACGGATGAAGCGGTTGCCGTCCGCGTCGTACCATTCGGCATCGCGCGTCGCCTGCGCACGGCCGTGATAGCCGTTCATCATCGCCGGCGAGCGGCCGACCACTTCGCCGGTCTCGCCCTGCGCGACTTCGTTGCCGTCGTCGTCGATCAGCCGCATGTCGTGCCCGGGCATTGGCTGACCCACCGTGTGGAGCTTGTCGGGGAAGGCAGTGCAATCGAGCCCGGTCGAGGCGCCGCCTTCGGTCATACCGTAGAATTCGACCAGCCGCCCCGGCCAGCGCTTGACGACATCGGCCTTGAGCGCGGCGGAGAAGGGGGCGGAGGTCGAGGTCTTCATGACGAAGCTCGACAGATCGAAGCTGTCGAAATCGGGTACGGCCATGATCCGCTGGTACTGGACCGGCACCAGCATCGTGTGCGTCGCGCGATATTTCTCTGCGAGTTGGAGGAAGCCGCGCGCGTCGAACTTCTTCATCAGCACGACGGTGCCGCCCCAGCCGATCGTCGGGAAGAAGCTGACCAGGGTGGTGTTCGAATATAGCGGGGTCGAGTTGATCGTGACGGCGTCGCCATAACCCGCCTCGACATTGCGGTGGATATGCGCCCAGCGCATCCGGTGCGACTGTACGATCCCCTTGGGCGTGCCGGTGGTCCCGGACGAATAGATGATGTTGAACCCATCCTCCGGTTTGATCTCCACTGGCGCCGGCTTGCTGCCGACGGGGGCAAGCCACGCTGCGAACGCGTCGGTGTCGAGCCGGACTTGTTTCGCCGCGATCGGCTGATCGGCGATCGCCGCCTGATTGTCGCCGTCGAGGAACACGATCGGCGCGCCGCAATCCGCAATCATCGCCGCCAGCGCCTCGGGCGTCGACGACGGTGCGAGCGGCGCGGTGATGCAGCCGGCGCGGAGCGTGCCGAGAAACACGGCGGCATAATTGATCGACGACGCCGCTACGACGGCGATCGCCTGGCCCTGTTTCACCCCGTCGCGCTGCAGGCCCGCGGCGATGCGATCCATCAGCGCGTCGAGCTCGGCATAAGTGTAGCTCCCGCCGTCGTCGGCCACCGCGGTCTTGGCGTCGCGCTCCTTCGCCTGTTCGCGCAGGATAGCGGGCAGGGTGGCGAAATCGCTGGTCAGCAATTGTTGTGCGGTCATCGTCGAAACCGGCTCCTCTCGGTCACCAATCCGCTAGGCGAAGCCAATGCGAAATGCCATACGCGATATTCGAAAAATAGAATCGAGGGACGGGATGCTCTTCTACAATGCGCCGAATCCGGCGCCCAATCCGCGCCGTGTGCGTATCTTGCTTGCCGAGAAAGGCGTGTCGGTGCCGATGACCGACATTTCGATTCCGACCGGCGAGCTGCGGTCCGAAGCGTTCCTCGCTGTCAATCCGCTGGGGCAGGTACCGGCGCTCCAGCTCGACGATGGCGAGGTACTGACCGAGACGGTGTCGATCTGCCGCTATTTCGACGCGCTGCACCCTGAGCCGCCGATGTTTGGCACCGATCCGCTCGACAGCGCGCGGATTTGCATGTGGACGCGGCGAGTCGAGCTGCGGCTCGGCACGCCCTTGTCGATGATCTGGCAGCACACGCATCCGTTCACTGCGCGGGTCGTTCAGCAGCACAAGGAATTCGGCGAGACCAACCGTCCCAAGCTCCATGAGGCGATGCGCTTCGTCGACGGCCATCTCGACGGCCGCGAATTCCTGGCCTCGGATTGTTTCACCATCGCCGATATCGCGCTGTTGACGATCATCGACTTTGCCGGATTCATCGACGAGCCGATCCCCGGCGACATGCCGCATCTGAAAGCCTGGCACGACCGCGTGTCGGCGCGGCCGAGTGCCCAGGCATGAGCGGCTCGATGCAGGGCCGGGTGGCGATCGTCACCGGCGGCGGCACCGGAATCGGCGCCTCGACCGTCCGCATGCTCGCCGCGCGCGGGGTGCGGTGCGTGGTCAATTACGCGTCGAGCAAGGACGACGCCGAGGCGGTCGCGGCGGAGGCCAGCAACGGCGCCATCGCGGTCCAGGCCGATATCGTCGAGGATACGGCGTGCAAGGCGCTGGCGCAGGCGGCGATCGACGCGTTCGGGAGGGTCGATTTCCTGGTCAACAATGCCGGCCGCACCAAATTCGCCAATCACGAGGATCTCGACGCGCTCGATGCCGAAGATTTCGTCGACATCTACCGGCTCAACACCGTGGCCGCGTTTCAGATGGTCCGCGCCTGCGCCCCGGCGATGCGCGAGCAGGATGCTTCCGCCGTGGTCAATGTCGCGAGCGTCGCCGGCGTGTTCGGCATGGGGTCCTCGGTCGCCTATGCCGCGTCCAAGGGCGCGCTGATCACCATGACCAAGAGTCTGGCGCGGGTGCTGGCGCCGCGGATCCGGGTCAATGCGGTGGCGCCGGGCTATGTCGGCACCGGCTGGTTCGAAAAGCGGCTCGGCGCCGAGGGATTCGAGCGGCTCAACCAGAATATCGCCAGCCGCGTGCCGATGGGCTTCGCCGCCGGGCCCGACGACATTGCCGGGCCGATCGTGCAATTGCTCGACCCGATCGCGCGCGCGATCACCGGCGAAGTGACGTTGCTCGACGCCGGTGGCCATCTCGACGTGGCGCTGACGCGGCGGCCGGGGAAGGAAGGGTAGTCATATTTCCGTCGCCCCAGCAAACGCTGGGGCCTCAAGCCGCATCGCGCCTTTGCCTGAGATCCCAGCTTGCGCTGGGATGACGGCACGAGAGGCGATCAGCCCTCCGCCATTGCCTCGGCCTTCCCGGGAACGCGCTCGAGGACTTTCCACGTGATGATCAGGCACGACGCCAGCCCCAGCGTCCCCGCGACGACGAATGCGGCGCCGGGGAAATGATGGTCGATCCCCGTGGCGAGCGCCTGGGTCAGGATGAACGGTCCGACGATCGCCGCGACGCTGCCCATACTCCCCATGCCGCCCTGGAGCTGGCCTTGTCGCGTGGCGTCGGTCATCCGCGACAACAGTCCCTGGATCGCCGGCATGGCGAGGCCGGAGAACGAACTGACCACGAACAGCGGAATGATCTGCCACCAGACAGTGACGAAGGCATAGCCGAGGAACGACAAACCGCCGGCGAGCAGACCGATCATCAACGCGCGGCGTTCGCCGATCCTCGCGATGATCCGGCCGGTCACGCCGCCCTGGACGATCACGCCGAGGACGCCCACGAGCACGAGACTCCAGCCGATCGCCTTCTCGCCGAAGCCCAAAGCTGCGGTCGCCCAGAAGCTCCACGTCGCGGGATAGACCATGTGCGCGAGCTGCCAGAGGAAGGTCGCGAGCAGCAGCGGCCCGACCCGGCCGGCATGGAACAAGGGTTTGAAAGCGCCGATGATGTGCGCATCGCTCAACCGGAACGGACGGCGGTTCTCGGGCGCCAGCGTCTCCGGCATGGCGAAATACATCAGCACGGCATTGGCCAGCGCCAGCGCGCCGGCGAGGAGGAACGGCGCACGGACGCCGAACAATGGCGCGACGATACCGCCGAGGCCGGGCCCAAGAATGAAGCCCAATCCGAAGGCGGCGCCGATCAGCGCGAAGGTCGCGCTACGCTTTTCCGGCGGCGTCACGTCGGCAATGACCGACCCGGCAGGGCCGTAAACCGCGCCTGTGGCGCCGGCGATCGCGCGACCGAGGAATAGCCAGGCAATGGTCGGCGCGAACGCCATCACGGCGTAATCGAGCCCGAAAGCGAGCATCGAGGCCAGAAGCACGGGGCGGCGTCCGAACCGATCGGAAAGATTACCGAGGATCGGTCCGGCGAAGAATTGCATGCCGGCGAATACGACCATCATCCACCCGCCGACGCGCGTGGCGTGTTCGATGTCAATACGGCCGAGGGAGGTCAGCAGCTTGGGCATGACCGGCGCGATGACACCGAAGTCGACCGTATCGATCAGCACCGCGGTGAGCGCGAGCGGTACCGCTCGATTGTCGAAGCGCATCCTTCCTCCCTTGCGACCAATTCTCTCGTCGTTCACCCGATTTCGATATGCGTCACCGGCCGCTCATACCCGTTTTGTTCCGGTATCGCAAAGCGCCGCTCCTCGGGGGCAAGGAGCGGCGCTGCCGGGGAGTTCAGGCGAGATGGGCGACGAGATTGTCGAGCGTCTGGCTGGTGCCGTTGGCCACGCCCAGCTTGATATATTCGTCGAGATGTTCGTCCGAGCGGCAGACGATCTCGACCGTCATGCGGGTGCCGCCATCGTGGTCGGCGAGCATGACCCGGCCGAGCGCGCCCATCGCGTCGAATTCGATCAGATGCGGCGGCTCGATCCGCTGATAGGTGCCGGCGAACGCCATGTGCGCGTGGCTTGGCGAGACGAACACGAAGCTGCCGCCGACGCGCAGGTCGATCTCGCACTTTGACAGCGGCTCACCGCCGGCATCCCACCACAAGCTGACGCTCTCGGGCGTGGTCCAGGCAGTGAACACGGCTTGCGGCGGTGCGGCGAAATCGCGGACGAAGCGGAGGGCGTGGGCGGTGCGGTCGATGGTGAAGCCGGTCGCATCGGTGGCAAAAGCGGAGGCGGGCATCTATTTCTCCTTCTTGGGGGCTCGGGTGGTGGCGAGATGGCGGTCGAGATTGTCGAAGCGGCGCTCCCATTGGTCGCGGAAGCGGTCGATCCAGTCGGAGGCGTCTTTCATCGCCTCGGCGCGCAGCCGCCGCGGCCGACGCTGCGCATCGCGACCGCCTTCGATCAGGCCGGCATGTTCGAGCACCTTGAGATGCTTCGAGATGGTCGGCTGGCTGAGCGCGAAGGGCCGCATGAGTTCGGACACCGTCGCCTCGCCCAGCGACAGCCGCGCGAGGATCGCACGGCGGGTGGGGTCGCTGAGTGCGGCGAAGGTCGCGTCTAGATGAGGTGATTCGATAGCCATCTGGCTATATAGCCATACGGTGATGTAATAGTCAAATCATCGCGATTGACGCTTCATGCTGGGTTCGAATTGAGGACAGGAATGGCAATCCTTCCTCCGTCATCCCGGGCTTGTCCCGGGATCCGGGCCGAGCGTTATGAGCTTTGAATCTCTTGGCCATGACCAAGCAGCACGGCGGATCCCGGCACAAGGCCGGGATGACGGGGGGAGAGGGTCGCCCTTGAAGGACCGGCGGCAGGCCCACGCCGCGCCGCACTGTTCTAATCCGGCATCGTCTCGAACACAGTCAGTCCCTCCGGCATCGCCACCCAATCGGGCTTGTCGCGCAGAAAGATCGCGATGGTCGGCCGGAAGTGCGACGGGTCGTCGAGCGACCCCGCGTAGATCGTATGGCTGTCGTGCACGCCAGCGATGCCGCCGAACACCAGCCCCCCGCAATCGGGGCACGAGTTCCGCGTCGCCCCGCCGCCGCTCATTGCCGGCGAATGGAACGGGTTCATCCGCCCGGTGATGACCAGAGCGCTCGCGGGGAAGCCCATGAAGGGGATGAAGCCCGATCCCGACGCCTTGCGGCAATCGGCGCAATAGCAGAATCCCATGGCGTCGGGCTCGCCTTGCGCCTCGTAGCGCAATTGCCCGCACAGGCAGCCCCCGGTGATCGTCATGCTCGTTCGCCTCTCCGCTTCCCGCCATTCTTGAGCGCCTCGCGCCTGGTGAGGCCGCTTAACCGACCTTCGTTGGCTGCGACATAGCGCGCGACCTCGTCGGGGTCGGTCCAGGCATATTGGCGCAGCGCCCAGCCGATCGCTTTCCTGAGGAAGAATTCGCTCGAGCCGATCGACGGCTCGATACAGGCATAGAGCAGGTCGAGGTCGGTCTCATGCTTGGCGAGCAACTGGCAGAGGATCGAGCTTCGCCGCTTCCACAGGTCGGCGTCGGTCGACCAAGCGCGCATCGTCGCGTCCATCGCGGCGCGGTCGTTCTGCAACAGCCTCCAGAGGCGATGCCCGGCGATCTCGTCGACATAATCCCACCAAGCGCCGGTGACGATCATCTCTTCGTACATCGGCAGCACGTCGATATGCTGGAACCGGCGCGCGGCCTTGACCGCCGAGAGCTCGAGCGCGGCATAGCGCTCCTCGCGAAAGGCCGCGCCGCGCCACAAGGACAGTACGTCGGCCTGCCACGCGGCGCTGTCGGGCCAATCGAGGGCGGCAAAGATCGGCTTGAGCGCCGCGCGCCGTGGGACCGTCGAAACGCCGAGATAAGGCATCGCCGATTTCATATACGCCTGCATCGCCGGCGCGCGTCCGGGTTCCGCTACGGCGTTCAGCGCTTCGCGTACCCGTGTCGTCAGGGGCTTTCCCGCTGCCTTGGAATGTGTCATCTCCGGACCATACCCGATATTCAGATTCGGTGAAAAGGAGAGGTTTCATGGCATCCGCCGCCGAGCTCGAACGCCCCGCCGACGCGCTCGATAATTTTCGCACAGAGGTGCGCGACTGGCTCGCCGCCAATTTCCCGCCGTCGCTCAAGGGCAAGGGCAATGCGCTTGCCAGCGTCGAAGGGCCGACTCGCGAAACGCCCGAGATGACGGCGTGGCGCGAGGCGATGGGCGAAAAGGGCTGGGGCGTCCCCACCTGGCCTAGGGAATATGGCGGTGGCGGGCTGAGCCGGGCCGAGGCGCGGGTGCTGGCCGACGAAATGGCGCGCGCGGACGCGTGGAACCCGATCGGCGGGATGGGCGTGATGATGTTCGGCCCGACCCTGCTCGAATATGGCAACGAGGCGCAGAAGCGCGAGCATATCCCGGCGATCGCCAAGGGCGAAGTGCGCTGGTGCCAGGGATATTCCGAACCGAATGCTGGATCGGACCTCGCCAACCTCCAGACCTTCGCCGAGGACAAGGGCGACTATTATCTGGTCAACGGCCAGAAGACCTGGACCTCGGGCGGGCAATGGGCCGACAAGTGCTTCTGCCTCGTGCGCACCGACAAATCCGACAAGCACAAGGGGATCAGCTTCCTGCTGATCGACATGACCTCGCCGGGCGTCGAAGTGAAGCCGATCAAGATGATCAGCGGCATGTCGCCGTTCTGCGAAACCTTCTTCACCGACGTGAAGGTGCCCAAGGAGAATCTGGTCGGCGAGGAAGGGCAGGGCTGGACGATCGGCAAGCGCCTGCTCCAGCATGAGCGGACCAATCTATCGGGTGGCGGATCGCGACTGCAGCCGAGCGGGCCGGGCCTGCCCGATATCGCCAAGAAATATGTCGGCGCCGATGCCGAGGGGCGGATCGCCGATCCCGACCTGCGCGCGCGGATCGCCAAGTTCGAGATGGATTGGCGCGCTTTCCTGCTGACCGCGATGCGCGTCCAGGCGGAATCCAAGGCAGCGGGCGGCGTGTCCGAAGTGTCGTCGATCCTCAAGACGATCGGCACCAAACTCGGTCAGGAACGCGCCGAGCTGACGATCGAGATCGAGGGGCTGCAAGGGCTGGGCTGGGAAGGCGAGGGCTTCACCGAAGCCGAGCTTCACGCGGTCCGCGCCTGGCTCTTCGGCAAAGCGACGACGATCTACGGCGGCTCGACCGAAATCCAGAACAACGTGATCGCCAAGCGCATCCTGGGGATGCTGGATCATCAATAGTCTCTGTCGCCCCGGCGCAGGCCGGGGCCCCAGCGTCATGAAGCGCAGCCCAAACCACAGAGCGGCCCCCGCCAGCGCCGGGGCGACGAGGGAGAGAAAATGGCCGGACTCAACGCAGAACAGACGAT
>NZ_JBQCCN010000094.1:0-4473 GCF_051962185.1 Sphingomonas sp. | reverse complement strand
GCCGGCGCGCCGATCGAGATCGACCTGGGCAATTACAATGACGAAGGCGGCCCGGTGACGATCGCCGGCAATCGCCTGTCGCGCCCGCTGCTCCGCGACCTCAACGCCGCCGACTGCGTGCGCGACGGCGTGGTCCGCGTCGTTCGCCTCGACACCGACCCGGCGGTCGCCGACCGCAAGGTCGAAGGCGCGCCGTTGTGGCGCCAGAGCGAACCGGGGGACAATCCCGCGCTGGCCGAATTGATCGCCGACGATATCGCCGAGTGGATCGCCCGATGCGCGAGTTGATCGCTTTCCCCTGCGAAGGCGACACGCTGATCGGTACGCTCGACGATGCGCCGGGTGCGACCGGCCTGCTGATCGTCTCGGGCGGCAACGAGTTGCGTTGCGGCGCGCATCGCGGCATGGCGCTGCTCGCCGCCGACCTCGCGGCGAGCAGCGTGCCCGTGTTCCGGTTCGATCGCCGCGGGATCGGCGATTCGGAAGGCGCCAATCTCGGCTATGAGCAGAGCGGCCCCGATATCGCCGCGGCCGCCCGCACGTTCCGCACGCTCGCGCCACAAGTGAAACGCGTCATCGGCTTCGGCAATTGCGACGCCGCGACCGCTTTGGCCTCGTTTCATCGCGAGGCCGGGATCGACGCCCTGGTGCTGGCCAATCCCTGGCTCGGCGACGAAGGCGATGCCCTGCCCCCGGCATCGGCGATCCGATCGCATTATGCCAGCCGCCTGCGCGACCCGCGGCAATGGCTCCGGGCGCTATCCGGCGGTATCAATATCGGCAAGGCGATCAAGGGGTTGCGAAAGGCTTCTGCCAAGTCGGGCGAATCCGACAACCCGATTGCCGCGCGCATGGCGGTGGCGATGATCGACACCCCGCGGACGATCCTGCTCGCCCAGCGCGACAATACCGCCATCCGGTTCGAACGCGCGTGGCGCGAAGCGGATGCGATCCACCGTCGCGACACCGACAGCCACAGCTTCGCGCGGCCGGGTGATAGCGAATGGCTGCGGGAGCGGATTTTGGCGGCGGTTCGCGCGCTCTGACGCGCCCTTGCCGTATCACGCTTCCCCGGCGAAGGCCGGGGCCCAGCCGCAGCGTCGTTCGAGAAGGCATCCCGCCTTCGATCGTTCATCGATACTGGGCCCCAGCCTTCGCCGGGGAGGGTAAATTGCTCGGCCGCCTGAGCTAAAAAATCGAGCAATCAGATAATCTTAATCGCTTGATCTCACTCCGCAGCTTCGGCGACCTTCTCGAAATCGGCCTCGGCCAGGAAGCGTTCGGCGTCGAGCGCGGCCATGCAGCCGGTGCCGGCGGCGGTCACCGCCTGGCGATAGACCTTGTCCATCACGTCGCCGCAGGCGAACACGCCGGGCACGCTGGTGCGCGTCGAGCCGGTTTCGACCTTGATATAATGGTCGGCATCGAGCTCGAGATGCCCGCGAAACAGCTCGGTCGCCGGATGGTGTCCGATCGCGACGAACCCGCCCTCGACATCGAGCCGCGACAGTTCGCCGGTCACCGTGTCGCGCAGGTCGAGCGCAACCAGCCCGGCCGTGCCGCCGCCGTCGACGAAACTCTCGACTTCCTTGTTCCACAAGACCTTGATCTTGTCGTTGGCGTGGAGCCGCTGCTGCAGGATCTTCTCCGCCCGCAAGTTGTCGCGGCGGTGGATCAGGGTCACATCGGGCGAATGGTTGGTGAGGTACAGCGCCTCCTCGACCGCGGTATTGCCGCCGCCGATCACCGCCACCTTCTTGCCGCGATAGAAGAAGCCGTCGCAGGTCGCGCACGCGCTGACCCCCTTGCCCTTGAGCGCTTCCTCGCTGTCGAGTCCGAGCCATTTGGCCTGGGCGCCGGTCGCGATCACCAGCACGTCGCCGACATAGACGTCGCCGCCGTCGCCGATCAGGCGGAACGGGCGTTTGGTCAGGTCGACCTCGACGATCGTGTCCCACATCATGCGCGTACCGACATGCTCGGCCTGCGCCTGCATTTCCTGCATCAGCCACGGACCCTGGATGACTTCGCGGAAGCCGGGATAATTCTCGACATCGGTGGTGGTGGTGAGCTGGCCGCCGGGCTGGATGCCCTGGACGACGATCGGCTCCATCCCGGCGCGCGCGCCGTAGATCGCGGCGCTTAGACCGGCGGGGCCGGAGCCGAGGATGAGCATGCGAGTGGTGTGCGTGGTCATGGACGCGTCCTAGGGGCGAAGCGCCCCGATGCGCAAATCTGGGGTGGCGCTTATCCACAACAAGCTGCGGCGGCGCGCAGAAAAGCTTGCACGGCGCAAAGCGCGACCGGAAGCTGCGGCGGTCCGCCTTCCGGGAGAATCACCGTGCGCCGTCTCGCCTTGCCGCTCGCTTGCTCTCTGGCGCTGGTGGGCGCGGTCTGCGACGCCCCGAGCGTCGCGCAATCGACCAAGCAACCTCCTGTCCCGAACGGCCCGCCGACACCGGTGCTCGGAGTCTGGCAGCCGGCGGCGGGGCTGACGCAACTGCCGATCTGGCCCGGCAGTCCGCCCGACGGCACGCTCAAGCCGCAACCGCCCGAAAGCGTTCAGACATTCAAGGAACCACTCGAATTCGGCGGCAAGTCGCAAGCGGTGCTGAATATCGCTATCCCGACGATGACGATCGTGCCGCCCAAGGGCCGCAATAGCGCGACGGCCGTGGTCGTCTTTCCCGGCGGCGGCTTCCAGAAAGTATTCATCGACCTCGAGGGTTTCGAGATCTGCGACTGGCTGACCGCCAGGGGAATCACCTGCATCGTCTCGAAATATCGCGTGCCGGGCGGCAACGATTATTGGGACGCCGGGCTGAAGCGCCAGATCACGCCGAAGGTGCTGCGCGCGCTGCAGGATGCGCAACGGACGATCCGGCTGGTGCGCTCCCGGGCAAAGGAGTTGAACATCGACCCCGGCAAGATCGGCGTGATGGGCTTTTCCGCCGGCGGCTATCTGGTCGCGCAGACCAGCAACATCCTGAGCCCCGCCTACAAACCGGTCGACGCGATCGATCGGGTCAGCAGCCGCCCCGATTTCGCGGTCGCGCTCTATCCGGGCCATATGTGCCGCGATGGCGGCAAATCGTTCGATCCCCGCCTGTCCGTCACCAAGGCAGCCCCGCCGACCTTCATCGCCCAGGCGTGGAACGACCCGACCGACCCGATCTGCAACAGCCTGATGTACGCCAGCGCGCTCGATAAAGCGGGCGTCCCGACCGAAATGCACCTGTTCGCCAAGGGCGGTCATGGCTTTGGGCTGCGCAAGAAGGACGAGCCGGTGGGCGTTTGGCCGCAACTGGTCGAACGCTGGATGACGCAGATCGGAATGCTCTAGACCGCGACAGGATATCGCCAGCGTCCCAATCGTCATGCCGGACTTGGTCCGGCATCCAACGTGCAGCAACCGACGGATTCCGTTGGGGAGGGTTGGACCCCGGAACAAGTCCGGGGTGACGCGTTACCCCGCCATCCCCGGCGTGATCTTGACCATTGTCAGCAGGCCGGGGGCGATGCTCCGCCACCACGCGCTCGACACCGCGAACGGCGTCAGCAGGTGGATCGGCACCATCACGATCAGGCATCCCAGCGTAACGGGATGGATGCGCCCCAGCGTCCGGCGATCGTGCGCCGCTAACGCGACCAGGAACAGATCGGCGATGAGATTGGGCGCGAAGTCGGTGAATGGCGGTAAGGCGGGCATCGGCGTCGCGTAGAACCAGCGCGAGATCGCCGGACCGACCAGCGCCGTCGCTGCGGCGAAAGTGAAGCGACGATGCCAGTCGGGATGCCGCGTGACCGAGGCGATGCTCGCGGTCATCAGCAGCGTGAAACTGATGATGTCGACCATGTTGTAGAGCGTGTTGTCGAACGGATGCGGATCGCCATTGGCCAGCCGCCGCTCGATCGCCGCGATTGCCAGCGCGAAGCCCAGCGGCACCATGATCCCCGACAGCGCGACCCCGGCCAGCCCGAACTCGCGGTGGCGCGCGATGCGCCCCTCGGCGACGAGGTGCGTCTGCCACGCATAGAGGAAGATCCAGGTGAAGAAGGCGATGCCGTGGATGTGGAAGATCGGCGCGAACTTGCCCGACCCGGCCAGCACCGGCGCGAAATAGGTCGTCGGGAAGGCGAGAATGACCATCGCCAGCATCAACAGGGCGCTGCGCGAGAAGAAGCGTGTGCGCTCGGGCCGTGCTCGTGCGGTGGCGGACGCTGCGTCGATGGTGGCCATGTTGCTCCCCCCGGAGATGTTGGGGCGAAGCTACGCGCGCTCGAGGCAACCGCCTAGCTTGTTTCGGCCTCGGTATCATGCGCGATTTGGATGCGGGGATCGGCGCGGTTGGAGGACAAGGCGTCGCCCTTATCCGACGTCATCCCTGCCGCGTGCCGGGAAAACCCCGCCCGGAGCCATCAAAGCACGAGGCAAGCGGGCCCACCCCAGCGCCAAGGTCCTGAAGTGCCCGA
>NZ_JBQCCN010000093.1:0-11466 GCF_051962185.1 Sphingomonas sp. | reverse complement strand
CGGCGCGTCGTACGAGGGCGCGGTCGGCCACCTGACCTTCCGCCCGATCCTGTCGGTCGATTACTATCGCCTCGCCGAAGACGCCCATACCGAGACCGGCGGCGGCAAGGCGTTCGACCTGTCGATCGACAAGCGCACCAGCGACGAGTTCGCCGCCAATGCGACGATGGCGGTGGGCCTGACCTTCGGTTCGACCGAGGACGGCTGGTTCCACACCGAGATCGAAGGCGGTCGTCGCCAGATCCTGAGCGGCGAGCTGGGCGCGACCACGGCGAGCTTCTCGGGCGGCCAAGCCTTCACGCTGATTCCCGATCAGCGCACCGACGGCTGGGTCGGCCGCTTCCGCGCGTCGGGCGGGTCACCTGGCTTCCGCCTAGGCGGCGAAGTCGGCGCCGAGGAACAGCAGGGCCACGCCGCGATCTCGCTGCGCGCAACGCTGCAGATCGGGCTGTAGTCTGACCCTGAGCTAACCGGGGACTGCCCTGGCGCCTTCGGGCGTCAGGGCAGATTTGCCGCCAATTCGTCCAGGAAAGGCTGAGCGGTGCCGTCCGACGGCGCGCGCCAGTCGCCGCGCGGGCTCAACGCCCCTCCAGCCGACACTTTCGGTCCGTTGGGGATCGCCGAGCGCTTGAACTGGCTGATCGCAAAGAAGCGGAACAGGAATTTCTCCAGCCACGCGCGGATCGTCGCCAGGTCGTAGGCATGGCGCGCCGCCGCCGGGAAATCGCGCGGCCAGCGGCCGGCATCCACATCGCTCCACGCCTTCAACGCCAGGAAAGCGACCTTGGACGGCGCCATGCCGTGGCGCACGATATAATGCGCGAAGAAGTCGTTGAGCTCGTACGGCCCGATCCTGCTTTCGGTCGACTGCATCGCGCCGTCGGCGCCTGCCGGGACCAATTCGGGCGAAATCTCCTGCGCCAGGATCGCCTCGAGCACGCGGTCGGTCTCCGCGTCATATTGATCGGTGCGGATGCACCAGCGGATCAGGAACTGGATCAGCGTCTTCGGCACGCCGGCATTGACCGCATAATGGCTCATCTGGTCGCCGACGCCATAGGTACACCAGCCGAGGGCGAGTTCGGACAGGTCGCCGGTGCCGATGACCATGCCGTTATGCTGGTTCGCCAGTCGGAACAGGTAATCGGTGCGCAGGCCGGCCTGCACATTCTCGAACGTCACGTCATAGACCGGCTCGCCCTTGGCGAACGGGTGGCGCATGTCGTCGAGCATCTGGGTCGCGGCCGGACGGATGTCGATCTCGTCGCCGGCCACGCCCAGGGCGCGCATCAGCGCCCAGGCGTTGGACTTGGTCCCTTCGCTGGTCGCGAAGCCCGGCATGGTATAGCCCAGGATATGGTCGCGTGATCGGCCCAGCCGGTCCATCGCCTTGGCCGCGACGATCAACGCATGCGTCGAATCGAGCCCGCCCGACACGCCGATCACCAGGCGCTCGGCGCGCGCCGCCTCGATGCGCCGGACTAGACCCGAAACCTGGATATTGAACGCTTCGTAGCAATCGGCGTCGAGCTTTTCCGGCGTGTTGGGGACGAACGGGAAGCGGCGCAAATCGCGCTTCAGGCCGACATCGGCGAAATCGGGTTTGGCCTCGAACCCGACGAAACGGAAATCATTGTCGTCGACGCCGGCGTAGCGCGCGGTGTCGGCGAAGGTGCCGTTGCGCATCCGCTCCTGGCGGATCCGCCCGCAATCGACATCGGCGACCAGCAGGTCGGATGTCGTCGGAAAGCGCTCGGACTCGGCGATCAGCTCGCCCAGTTCATGCACCATGCTCTGGCCGTCCCAGGCAAGGTCGGTGGTGCTTTCGCCGGGCCCGGAGGCGGAGAAGACATAGCCGCAGATCGCGCGATCGGATTGCGCCGCCGACAACAGCATCCGCTGCCGCGCCTTGCCGATGACGACGTTCGATGCCGACAGGTTGCAGCATACCAGCGCGCCGGCCAGCGCCGCCCAGGTCGATGGCGGAGTGGGCCCCCAGAAATCCTCGCAAATCTCGGCATGGAAGATGAAATGCGGCAAGTCGCTGGCGGCGAAGATCAGGTCGGTGCCGAACGGCACGTCGCGCTGCCCGGCAAGATCGATCGTCGCCCGCGCGATCCCTTCGCCGCTGGTGAACCAGCGTTTCTCGTAATATTCGCGATAATTGGGCAGGAAGGTCTTGGGCACCACGCCCAGGAGGCGACCGCGATGGATCGCCACCGCGCAATTGTAGAGATGGCCGTTTCGCGCGATCGCCGCGCCGACCAGCAGCACCGGTCGGAGCTTGGCGGTCGCCGCCGCGATCTCGGCCAGCCCGGCTTCGACGGCGCGCTGGATCGTGTCCTGAAGATGCAGATCGTCGATCGCATAGGAGCTCAGGCTGAGCTCGGGAAAGACGAGCAGGTCGCAGGCTTCGTCATGCCCGCGCTTCGCCAGCGCGATCGTCTCCCTGATATTGAGGGCGATGTCGCCGACGCTCGCCACGGGGGTGCAGGCGCCCACGCGCAGGAATTCGTGCGCGTGGTGCGAGAAGAAACGGTGGGTCTTCGCCATGCGCGCCGCTTAGCTCCGATTGTTGCCGTTCGCCAACAATCAGTTGGGTCGTGGCGATAAGCCCGGATTATGCATCGCTGCGACGGCTCAACCGTTGCCGTGGCGTCGCCGCGTTTCCCAGCCCTTGCGCGCTGCCGCCGAGCGGGCCTCGAACGAGCCTTTCTTGTGCGCTCGCCCGCCGCGCGCCGACGAGACGTGACTATCCTTCTTGCCGCGGCCCGAGCCCGATTTGTTGCCCCCGCCGGATTCCTTGTTCACCGTCGCCCAGGCGCGCGCCTCGGCCTGCTTCTTGGGCGTGCCGCGCTTCTCATAGCTCTCCTCGATATGCTCGGCCTTGCGTTTCTGCTTGTCGGTATAAGCTGACTTGTCGCCACGGGGCATCGCGACCTCCATCGTTCATGCTGCGCAATAACGCATCGAGTGGACGTCCGTTCACTTGTCGGGCTAGAAACGGATCATCGTTCGATCCCAACGGGTTGGTTGCAGCATGAGCATGGATATCGATACGCCCTATCCGGTCAGCGCGGAGCAGGCCGCGCGCTTCGCCCGCGACGGCTTCATCCGGCTGAAGGACGTGTTCGATGCCGAAACGCTCGACCATTACGGCCGCGCGATCACCGAGCGGACGATCGCGCGCAACACGCAGATCCTCCCGCTCGAGCAGCGATCGACCTATGACAAGGCGTTCCTCCAGGTCATGAACCTGTGGGAGGAGGGCGGGGCGCCGCGCGAGTTCGTGTTCGGCCGGCGGCTGGCCGGAATTGCTGCGGCATTGCTGCAGGTCGACGGCGTCCGGCTCTATCACGATCAGTCGCTCTACAAGGAGCCGAGCGGCGGGATCACACCGGCGCATGCCGACCAATATTATTGGCCGGTCGCCAGCGATCGCACCATCACCGCCTGGGTGCCGCTCCAGCCGGTACCGCGCGACATGGGCCCGCTCGCCTTCTTCGCCGGCAGCCAGCACGTCGAGTTCGGCCGCGACCTCGGTATCTCGGACGAGAGCGAGGCCAGGATCACCGCCGATATGGAGCGGCACGGTTTCCCGATCGTCGACGAACCGTTCGATCTGGGCGAGGTCAGCTTCCATCTCGGCTGGACCTTCCATCGCGCCGGCGCCAATCGCTCGCACGATCCGCGCTCGGTGATGACGATCATCTACATGGACCGCGACATGGTGCTGAAGGCGCCCGAGAATGCGCAGCAGCGGAACGACTGGGATCGCTGGTGTCCGGGTGCCGAGGTCGGGCGGGTGATCGACACGCCGCTCAATCCGATCCTGTTCGAGGCGTGATCCGCGCGATCGGCCTAGCGCTCGCGGCGTTGCTGCTCGCGGCGCCGGCCGGCGCGGCGCCCCGGGCCCAGGTCACGTCGGCGGCGATGCGCGACGAGGTGATCTACCATATCTTCTTTCGCAGCTTCCGGGACTCGAACGGCGACCGGATCGGCGATCTCGAGGGGCTGACGGCAGGACTAAACGACATCAAGGCGCTGGGCGTCACCTCGCTGTTGCTGACCCCGATCCAGCCCTCGCCTTATTACCACAATTATTTCGCGACCGATTTTGCCGGTATCGACCCGGCATACGGAACGATGGAGGATTTCCACGCCTTCGTCCGCGCCGCGCATGCGCGGGGATTGCGCGTCTATCTCGACGAGGAATTCCAGTACGTCGCCGAAGGCCATCCCTGGCTGACCAGCTCGCGCGGCCGCCCGGGCGCGCCGTTCGGGCGCTATATCCTCTACGACCGGCCGAAGACCAATGAGGAGCCCGAGCCGTTCCTCGGCGTCCCCGCCTGGCCGGGCCATGACGGGCGCTGGATCGGCATTTCGATGGTGAACCTGAAATCGCCAGCGGTCCGCGCCTATTTCGCGCGCCTGCTGGTGCATTGGGTCGATCCGCATGGCGACGGCTCGCTGCGCGACGGCGTCGACGGCTTTCGGATCGACCATATGATGGACGATCTCGACGACAAGCATCGCCTGACCGATTTGTTCGCCGATTTCTGGGCGCCGATCTTCAGCGCGATCCGGGCGCGCAACCCCGCTGCGCGGATCATCGCCGAACAGGCCGATTGGGGGCCGGGCGATGCGTGGCTGACCAGGGGCGGGGCGGACATGGTGTTCGCTTTCCCGCTGCGGTTCGCGCTCGAGAAGATGGACAAGACGGCGATCGTCAAGGCGCTGCGCGCGAGCGGCGACGCGCCCGAGGGCCAGAGTCGCATCCTGTTCCTCGAGAACCACGATCTGGACCGGTTCGTGTCGGTGGTCGGGGACGACCGGCGCAAGGCGCGGATCGGCGCGGCGCTGACCCTGCTGATGCGCGGCACGCCGTCGATCTATTACGGCCAGGAACTCGGGATGCGCGGGCGGATCGATCCGCGGGTCAAGAGTGACGGCGCGCATATCGGGCTGCGCGAGGCCTATCGCTGGAGCGGCGATCTCGAGGCCACAGGCTCGGCGATCTGGTATCGGACCGACGCGACCGCCTGGACCAATCGCTTCAACCGCAGCAATGACGGAGTCTCGCTGGCGGAGGAGCGCGACAGGCCGGACTCGCTCTACACTTTCTACCGGACGTTGCTCGTCTTGCGCGCGGCGCGGCCGGAATTGCGGCAGGGCGACCAGCGAATATTGTGCGACGACGATTCGACGGCGGTGTGCGTGCTGCGCAGCATGGGTGGGCGCCGCGTGCTGGTCCTCGCCAATAGCGGGGCGGCGCCGGTTCGGCCGAATCTCCCGGCGATGGGGCAAGGATGGACCGACCTGCTCGACGGCGATCGCGCGGTCGATCCTATGGCGATCGAGCTGCCGCCCTATGGAATGCGCGTATTGGGGGCAGGCTGAACGGAGAAGGGCGCCGGCTGCTTCAATGGAAGTCGCGCGACTTGGGCAGGATCCGCACGTTGCGCGGATGCCGGCCATGCGCATCGGCGGTGTAACGCGGGTCGGGCGACATATCGATAGGCGCGCGCGCGGTCGGCGGTAGGGCGACATGATCCTCGGACAATCGCGCGAGCTCGGGGGTGCGATCGATCACCCGCGCGCCGATCAGATGAACGACGCTGCCCTCGTTCGGCGCGCTGCGCTGGACCTCGCCCTCGACCGTCATCAGCCGCGATCCCATCACCTGAAGCCGCTGGCTCTCGAAGACGCGCGCCCACAGCAGGACGTTGGTGATGCCGGTTTCGTCCTCCAGCGTGATGAAGATGGCATTGCCGGTGCCTGGTCGCTGGCGGACCAGCACCACGCCGGCGACGGTGACGCGCGAACCGTTGCGCGCCTTGCTCACCTGCTCGCAACTCAGCATGCCTTCGCTCTCGAACATCGGCCGCAGGAATTGCATGGGATGTCCTTTGAGGGAGAGTCGGGCGACCTGGTAATCGGCGACGACTTCCTCGTTGAGAGGCATGGCGGGCAGGGCGGCATCTTCCTCCTCGCCAAGTTCGCGCGCCTCGGCTGCAGCGAACAATGGAAGCTGGTTCGATGGCGTGCGGCGAACGTCCCACAAGGCATCGCGGCGTCTCTTGCCTATGGATCCCCAAGCATCGGCGTCGGCGAGCAGCCGCAACGCGCGTGAGGGCAAGGCAGTACGCTGGGCAAGTTCCTCGATCGTGGTGAAGGGGCCGCCGATGCGTGCGTCGGCGAGCTTCTTCGCCCATTCTTGCCGAAACCCATCGATCTGGCGAAAGCCCAATCGCAACGCGAAGTCGTTGCCCTTGGCTTCGAGCGCATTGTCCCAATAGCTGGCATTGACGTCGATCGATCGGGGTTCGACCCCACCGATCTCCTGCGCCTCACGGACGATCTGCGCGGGTGCGTAAAAACCCATCGGCTGGGAATTCAGCAATCCGCAGGCAAACACCGCCGGATGGTAGCATTTCAGCCAGGAGGAGACGTAAACCAAGCGTGCAAAGGACAAGGCATGGCTTTCCGGAAAGCCGTAGCTGCCGAAGCCTTTGATCTGATCGTAGCATCGCTGGGCGAAATCCCTCTCGTATCCGCGCGCGACCAGGCCATCGACCATCTTGGCTTCGAACAAATGGATCGTGCCGACGTGCCGGAACGTCGCCATCGCGCGGCGAAGCTGGTTGGCCTCTGACGGCGTGAAACCCGCCGCGACGATCGCCAGCTTCATCGCTTGTTCCTGAAACAAGGGCACGCCGAACGTATCGCCCAGGATGTGATGGAGCTCTTGGGGGTCATGCGGCAGGCTGGGTTTTGGAAACGACCAATCTTCCTTGCCGCTGCGCCGCCGAAGATAGGGATGGACCATATTGCCCTGGATCGGACCGGGACGAACGATCGCCACCTGTACGGTAAGATCGTAGAGATTTACGGGTTTCAGGCGCGGCAGCATGCTCATCTGCGCGCGGCTCTCGACCTGGAACACGCCGAGGCTGTGTCCCGCTTTCAGCATCTCGTACACCTTGGGGTCGTCGGAGTTCATGTCGAGACTGAGCGACTGATCGCCCAGGCCGTTCTCCCGCATCAGATCGAAACATTTGCGGATGCAAGTCAGCATGCCGAGCGCGAGCACATCGACCTTCATCAGTCCGAGCGCGTCGATGTCGTCCTTATCCCATTCGATGAAGGTGCGATCCTCCATCGCCGCGTTGTGGATCGGCACCGTTTCGTCGAGCCGGTCCTGGGTCAGTACGAAGCCACCGACATGCTGAGAGAGATGCCGGGGGAATTCGAGCAACTGGTCGACCAACTGCTTGAGCCGCGCGATCTCGGGATTGTCGAGCGTGAACCCGCTTTGGGTGATCCGTTCTTCCTCGACACTGCTCGAATAGCTGCCCCAGACCGTGCTCGAGAGGCGAGCGGTCACATCCTCGCTCATTCCGAGCGCCTTGCCGACCTCGCGCAACGTACTGCGCGAGCGGTAATGGATGATCGTCGCGGCAATACCGGCGCGGTGACGACCGTAGCGCTTGTAGATATATTGCATCACCTCTTCGCGTCGCTCGTGCTCGAAGTCGACGTCGATATCCGGGGGTTCGTTGCGGTCCTCCGAGACGAAGCGCGAAAAGAGGAGGTTGTGCTTGACCGGATCGACCGACGTCACGCCCAGCAGCCAACAGACAATCGAATTGGCGGCCGATCCTCTGCCCTGACACAGGATGGGTGGCTTGGCGGTTTGCGCGAACCGGACGATGTCGTGGACGGTCAGGAAATAGCAGGCGTAATTCTGCTGCTTGATGAGTGCGAATTCTTCCTGAATCAGTTCGAAGGCCTTGGGCGGTATGAGGCAATCGTAGCGGTCGATCGCCGATTGCCAGACGATATGTTCGAGCCAGGCCTGAGGCTCCCAGCCTTCCGGGACCGGCTCATGCGGATATTCGTAGCGTAGTTCGTCCAGGGTGAAATGGATGCGCGACAACAGGCGTTCGGTTTCCATCAACGCCTGCGGATATCGCTCGAACAGCCGCGCCATTTCGCCAGGGGTCTTGAGATAGCGCTCGCCATTGGCTTCGAGCAGTCGTCCCGCTTGCTTCACGCTCGTGCCCTTGCGGATGCAAGTGACGACATCATGAAGCGGGCGCTGCTCGGCAGTGGCGTAGAGGGCGTCGTTGGTCGCGAGCATCGGCACAGTCGCTTGTCGGGCAAACGCCGCGAGTTTGTCGATCCGTCGTCCATCACGGCCACTGCGGGGCATGGTGACCCCGAGCCAGAGACGATCACCGACCACGCGTTTCAGCCGTGAAAGAACGGCGTGGAGCCCGTCGTCACCCCGAACTGGTTCCGGGTCCCAATGCACAATTTCGGCTATCGGTTGCGATACGGTGGAAGCGGCGACGGATCCGGCCTGGCGATCGGGAAACGGAATGACATTGGTTTCGACGATTTCATCGTCGCCGAGTTGCAACGTTCCGCGATCCTGTCCTTCGTCGATCTGCCGCTTTTTCGGCAATTCCTCGACCTCGTCGGACGCGAAGCTGCTGTCAGGCAAGACGATCAACAACAGGTCTTGATGGTGCTCGATCAGGTCGACGAAATCGAGTAGGCAGCCGCCCTTGACCGCGCGACGATTGCCGACCGTCAGCAACCGCGTCAGTCGGCCCCAGCCGAACCGTGTGGCGGGATAAGCGACGATGTCCGGCGTGCCGTCGCGGAACACGAGCCGGGCGCCGACGACAAGACGGAAATCGGGATCAACTTCGGGAGCATCCGGAGCCTCCGAAAATGCTTCCCAAGGTCTATCCGCTTCATGCTTGATCTTCGCCTTGAGCCAGGCACGCGGCGCTCTTTCACGCCATTCCTTCAAGGCAACGTGCGCACGCACCACGCCGGCGACGGTATTGCGGTCCGCGATGCCGATGCCGCGCATTTCAAGTTTGATGGCTTCGCCGACCATGTCGCTGGGATGCGAAGCTCCGCGCAGGAAAGAGTAATTGGTGGCCGCGACGAGTTCGGCAAAACCGGTCACGAGAACACGCCGTGGATGAACCATTCGGGCTTCTCGATCTCGTCATAGAGTCCGCGGCGAAAAATCCAGAAACGGCGGCCACGTCGGTCTTCGACGCGATAATAATCGCGCGTCGGCGCCTGACGACTGGTCCACCACGGCGTCGCGATCCGCTCCGGTCCTTCGACGCGCGCGATCTCATGCAAGATGCGTCGCCAGCGGAACTGGCGTGGCGGACCGTCGGGCGGCACGCTGACGACGGGATCGATCGGTTGCGGCGGATCGAACAAGTGAATCGGCCTGAGCGGCGGTTCTCCTTCTTCCGGGGGCGACCAGCTATCGGCCGGGGCCGGCTCCATGGCCGGAAGCATCAACTCGGCCTGTTCGGGCAAGTGCCGGTCACGTGACGCGAAACGGCGCACGCGGTTACGGCCGAGCCGGGTCGAAAGGCGATCGACCAACTGGCTCAGTTCCGCTTCGGCCACCGCGCCGCCTTCGAGCTTCAATTGCGCGGCGTCGAGCCGCTCCGCGATCGGGATGTCGAGCCTAATCAGGTCGAAGCCGAACCCGGGATCGATGGGATCGGACAAGGCATCGATCCGCTCGCGGAACAGGCGCATGACAGCAGCGACATCGCGGCTGGGTTGTCCGGTTTCCACCGACAGACGCTGAACCAGCCCATCGGTCCGAAAGAAGCGTGCCTCGAATCGTCGCCCGCCTTCATGGCTTTGCTCCAGCATCGTCATCGCTTCGCCCACCAGATCGTCCAGGATCGTGAGCGCGAATGCGGTTTTCGCTACCGGCTCGGCAAAGCGGCGTTCGACGCTCAACGGCTCGCGGACGACGCGCGGGGTGAGGGGACTGTCCGCTTCCCCCATGATCCGGCGGACCTGCGTCGCGGCATCGGTACCGAAACGTGCGGCGATCGCCGAAAGCTGGCGTACCGCGACATCGCCCACCGTCTTGAGACCAGCGCGTTTGAGCGCGGTCGTCGCTTCTTCCTCGAGCCCGAGAGCAGCGACGGGCAACCGGCGAACCGCTTCATCTTCGCTGGCGCCGACGCTGCGATATCGTGCCAGCGCACGCGCGGCATCGGGATTGGCGGCGAACGCGAGCCGGGGGACGATTCCCAGTCGTTCGAAACGTGCCGCAACGTCGTCGCCGAGCTTCGTTTCGCCGCCGAACAGATGCGCGCATCCAGTGACGTCGAGCACCAAGCCGTCGGGGGCATCGAGCATCACCCAAGGCGTATAGCGCGCGCAGCCCTCCGCCAGTCGTTCGAGCCAGAGATGGTCGTCATGCGGGACGTGATCATAGGCATCGAGCCTCGACACGCGCGCGCGTGCATCGGCGAGAGTCATGCCGCGTTCGATACCGAGCCGCGCCGCTTCCTGGTCGATTGCGTAGAGCCGGAGTGCGCCCTTGACCTTCTCGACCACCGCAAACGGCACGCCCGCATTGCGGGCGAACAAATGCCCGCGCGTCAGCCGCAGCCGCTCAACCGGCAGCCACGGGAAGAACAGCGCCAGGAAGCGCCGGTCGTTCGAGGGGCTGGAAACTGCGTCGTTCACGATTCCACTCCACGCGCCATTGCCGGCCGGCCGGACCGGCGCGGCGGCGCAACAATTCGATGTCGAACACCGGATATCCCGGCGCTCCCTGCGATGTGCCGTCGGCCAGCGCCGTCGAAGGAGCAGGGGCCACCCGCCAGCGCGTATCGGCCACACTGGGGCTTTCGCGCGCGGCGGCCCGCAGCAGCAGCACGGTCACGCCCGAGGCTTCCGCCGCCAGCATCAGTCGCCGCGTCGCGGTCAGATCGAGCGGTTTCGGCTCGCCCCAGGTCTCCACCACGAGCGCGCCGAGCCCGGCACAGCGCGCGGCGTCGTTAGCCGCCTTGAGCAAGGTGGCATCGTCCACGAGCAGCCCGAGAATCAGGTCGCTGCCACGCAGCCCGAGTTCGCCCAGTCCGGTGGCATAGAGTTTACCGGCCTCGCGCTCCGCGGCCTCCGTCCGCAACCACAGCAAGGGCTTGTCGTCTTCGATCCTTACGGCGAGCATCGCGGCGAACCCGGCCAGGCTACCGGCATCCTCGCCCTCATCGGCCATCATCTCATGGAGCCGGCCCCGCGCCAGGCCCCCGCCGAGCCACGCGTCGATCGCCTCATGGCCAGTGGCGAAGCGCGCCTCGCTGTCGCGAGCGCGCACCCCCTCGATGCGCGCGACACGGCGACGCAACCGGGCGAGCGAGGCGGGCGACTCGGGCATAGGATGTTCATGATATGTTCTATTTGGCGGATTGCAATTTGAATCGTTGGTAAATGCAGCACAGAGCCGCTCATTCTTAGCCCCTCCCCCTTAGGGGCAGGGGAATCGCATTTGGCTTGCGCGTTTGGGGTGACTGGATTCTGAAGCTGTCTCCATAGTTGGAGGCGGGGATGGAGGAGTTTTCGGATCACTTTGCGGACGTGCCTGATCCGCGTGCAGCCAATGCGCGTCACGAT
>NZ_JBQCCN010000092.1:0-10920 GCF_051962185.1 Sphingomonas sp. | reverse complement strand
CGGGGCGCTGCCCCCCCCCGCGTCACTCCGCCCCCCCCCCCCCCCGGCCGTGGGGCGGGGGCCCCCCCCCCCCCCCCCCCGCCCGGCCCCCCCGGCCGGCCCGCCCCCGCCCCCGGGCGCCCCCCCCCCCACGGCCGGGGTGGCGGTTATTGGTGCGGCGCCGACGGAACTTCTAAAGAACGAAGTCCCCCGCCCCCAGCGTCACCGCCCCGTCGAGCCGGATCAGCATCTCCGGCGCCGGATCGGCGTTCAGATTGACGGCGACCCAAGTCACATTCCCATCGACCCAGCTGATCACTTGTCCCGGCCCGGTGAAATGCCCGCCCGACACGAACATTAGATGCTGGTTGAGCAGCAAATCCGGCCGCGCGTCGATCGCTGAGAGGTCGATCTTGTCGCCATCCGCCTGGCTGAAATCGGTGATGCGGTCGGCGGTAGCGGCGGTCGCGCCCGAATCGCCGGCACCGAACACGAAGTGGTCGGCCCCGCCGCCGCCAGTCATGACGTCCTGGCCCGTGCCACCGGTGATCGTATCGGCACCGGCCAGCCCCACCAACATATCCCCCGCCGGATCGCCGTTGATCGTCAGCGGGATCGGTTGCGGCATGGCATAGCCGCTGCCGTAGAGCGGCGTGCCGTATCCGGCATAGGCCTGGGCAATGACATATTGCGTCGTCGCCGCATCCATCCAGGCCGGCGTGCCGAGCGCGCTCATATAAGTGGTCGGCGAATGCGCCCCGATCGGGTTCAAAGCAAATAGCTGCGCGCCGTCGTAAGCGGGCAGGACATAATCGATCCCGGCCGACACGACGCCGTTGATCCGCACCGGGTCGTTCGCCGCGGTATAGCCGGTGAAATGGCCGTCGAGCGCACGGGCATCGAGGCCGTAGTGGAGCGCGGCCGATTGCTGCCATAGCGGCGCGCCGAACCCGACGAAATCCGCCCGGGCGTCGGTCGACACAGCGCCATTAGTCGCCAGCGCATAGGCACAGACATATTCGGAATAGCCGGCGCCGAGCGAGTGGCCCATCACATGGATCCGCGCGCCGGCATAACTCGGATTGTCGAGCAGTCCCTGATAAAGCGCAACCGCGCTCGCCGCCTCGTCGAGCGGAATGTCGAGCAGGATCGCCTCGCCCTCGACCGCGTCGTCGCCGGTCGCCCCGGTGAAGGTCAGGATGACATCGGTGATTTTCCCGCTCGCGTCGCGCTTGTCGACGATGCCGGCGAACATCGTTCCATCGCTCGACCGGATCGTCTGCACGTCGCCATAACCGTTTCCCAGCGGGATCGCGGCGCCCGGCGCCTGCTTGTCGAGCAATTCCCAAGCGCTGCCGAAATAGACCTTGTCCTGCAGCGTGACGTTGCCCGGATAGGATTGTGCATGTGCGCCCGATATCGCGCAGGCCAACACCAGTGCCACGGTCAGATACCGCATCGGAGCTCTCCCTCTCCCGTCGCGTGGCCGGACTTGCGCCGGTCCATCGCCGATCGGGAGAAGCTAACGCGATTTCAGTCCGCGAGCCGCCGTCGAAGGTTGTGCGCGGTGGCGATAAGAATGTGCCGCGAGGATTGGCCGACGGGCGGCGAGGCGTTCCGCGTCAGGCTCTTGCCCCATCCGCCACGCTCGCTTCATTATAGCGTAGCGCTTTCAGGACGGTGTCGACGATGTGGTCGGCATCGAGCCCGGCCTCGGCATATTGCGCCTCGGGCTTGTCCTGGTCCTGGAAGATGTCCGGCAACCGCATGGTGCGCAGCTTGAGCCCCGCGTCGATCAGCCCCGTATCGCTCGCCAAGGTCAGCACATGCGCGCCGAGCCCGCCGACCGCGCCTTCCTCGATCGTCACCGCGACCTCGTGCGAGGTGAGCAGGCGGCGGATCAACTCCTCGTCGAGCGGTTTGGCGAAGCGCAGGTCGGCGACCGTCGTCGACAGCCCGCGCGCGTCGAGCGCGTCGGCCGCCTTCAGCGCCTCCTGCAATCGCGTACCCAGCGACAATATCGCCACCTTCTTGCCGTCGCGGACGATGCGTCCCTTGCCGATCTCCAACCGCTCGGGAGTGTCGGGCAGCGCTACACCGACCCCGCTCCCGCGCGGATAGCGCACCGCGATCGGCCCGTCGTCGTGGAGCGCCGCGGTGTGCGTCATATGCACCAGCTCGGCCTCGTCGGCGGCGGCCATCACGATAAAATTGGGGAGCGTCGCGAGATAGGTGACGTCGAAGCTGCCGGCATGGGTCGCACCATCCGCGCCGACCAGCCCGGCGCGGTCGATCGCGAAGCGGACCGGCAGGTTCTGGATGGCGACGTCGTGGACCACCTGGTCATAGGCGCGCTGCAGGAAGGTTGAATAGATCGCGCAGAACGGCCGCATGCCCTGCGCGGCAAGGCCGGCGGCGAAGGTCACAGCGTGCTGCTCGGCAATACCGACATCGAACGTCCTGTCGGGATGCGCCTTGGCGAAGCGATCGATCCCGGTCCCCGAGGGCATCGCCGCGGTGATCGCGACGATCCGTGGATCGGCATCGGCTTCCTTGATCAACTGGTCGGCGAAGACATTCTGATAAGCCGGCGGTCCCGGCGGCGCCTTGGCTTGCGCGCCGGTGATGATGTCGAATTTCTGGACGCCGTGATATTTGTCGTCGGCATTTTCGGCCGGGGCATAGCCCTTGCCCTTCTTGGTCACGACATGGACCAGGATCGGGCCGCGTTCGGCGTCGCGGACATTCTCGAGCACCGGAATCAGATGGTCGAGATTATGCCCGTCGACCGGGCCGACATAATAGAATCCCAGTTCCTCGAACAACGTCCCGCCGGTCATCCAGCCGCGGGTGAATTCCTCCGCCTTCTGCGCGGCGTTATGGACGCGGCGCGACAGCTTGGCGGTGACGCGCTTGGCGAGGTTGCGCAGCCCGAGATACTCGCTCGAGCTGACCATCCGCGCGAGATAGGCCGATAGCCCGCCCACCGGCGGCGCGATCGACATGTCGTTGTCGTTGAGGATGACAACCAGGCGGTTGCCGGCGGCCTCGGCATTGTTCATCGCCTCATAGGCCATGCCGGCGGACATCGCGCCGTCGCCGATCACCGCGATCGCCTTGCCCGGCTTGCCCACCAATTTGTTGGCGATGGCGAAGCCCAGCGCCGCCGAGATCGAGGTCGAGGAATGCGCGGCGCCGAACGGGTCGTATTCGCTCTCGCTGCGCTTGGTGAACCCCGACAGTCCACCGCCCTGACGCAAGGTGCGGATGCGGTCGCGGCGCCCGGTCAGGATCTTGTGCGGATAGCATTGATGCCCGACGTCCCAGATCAGCCGGTCGTCGGGGGTGTTGAAGACGTAATGGATCGCCGTGGTCAGCTCGACCACGCCCAACCCCGAGCCGAGATGCCCGCCGGTGGTGCCGACCGCCGAGATCGTCTCCGCGCGCAATTCGTCCGCGAGCTGGCGCAATTGCTCGGGCTTGAGCTTGCGCAGATCGGCAGGGGTCGCGACGGTATCGAGCAACGGCGTCGAAGGAAGTTCAGCCATCGGACCGCCTTACCCGAGCGTAAGCCGGGTGTCGATTGATCGAGTTATCGCAGCCATTTGATCATCGCCGGGAATTGTTCGCCTTCCTCGTGCGGGAAACGCGCGAGCCCGTAATATCGTAGCATCGGCAACCCGATATAATTGCCGTCCGCGAAGATTTGCTGGAGCCATTCGCCTTCTCCGCGATAGGCATCGGGATGGAACGCCACGCGCCCGTCGAGCCCGGCCGCGATCGCGGCGGCCCAGGACCAGGCGGTCGCGCCCATCTCGTCGCCCCGTGCGGTCGGGGCGAGGCTGAAGTCGCTCACCGTGGAGCGAAGCGCAGGATCGGTCATCGCGATATGCCCGCCTTCGTGCAGCAAGTCGCCCGGCCGTTCCAACCGCGCCGGATCGTAGAGGATCACCCCGTCGCGCACGGTCATCGCCGGCAGGACGGTATCCTCCGCCAAGGCCGCCTCTGCCGTCGGAATGCCGATCCCGTCGAGGAACGCGACGATTCGGGCGACCTGCTCGGCGATCGTCGGCCATTCTCCCGCTTCGGTCAGCGCAGCCATTTGATCATCGCCGGATATTGCTCGCCACCATCGGCAGGCCGACGGGCCAGGCCATAATATTGCAGCATCGGGACGCCGATATAGCGCCCCGCGGCAAAGTTCTCCGCGATCGTTTCGCCGCCGTTGCGATAGCCATGATCGTGGAACACCACGCGGGGATCGATGCCCGCCGCGAGCGCCGCGGCGTAGGACCAGGCGATCGCCGCCATCTCGTCGCCACCGTCGCTGTCGAAGGACTCCACGGTCGGGCGCTGCGCGGGATCGGTTACCGAAATGTGCCCCGCTTCGTGCAGCAGATCCCCCGGCCATTGCAGGCGATCGGGATCATAGAGCAGGCGCCCCTCGCGCACTGCGATGGCGGGCAGGAAGCCGTCCTCGGGCAGGGAAGCGCAATCCACCGCGATTCCCACCCGGCGCAGGAAATCGACGATCGCGGGCAAGGCATCAGCATGTTCCACCGCGCGATCGATACCCCGTCGCCGGGTTGACGCCAAGAAGTTTCTGTCATATATTTCTGTCATGACAGAAATTACGAACAACTCGGATCTCCTGCCTCCGGCGGTGCTCCAGTTCGTGCTGCATTGGGGCGAGATGGGCGGGCAATGGGGCGTCAACCGCTCGGTCGCGCAGATTCATGCCTTGCTCTATCTGAGCGAACGCCCGCTGACCGCCGAGGACATCAGCGACACGCTCAGGATCGCACGCTCCAACACGTCCAATTCGCTCAAGGAGCTGATGGGCTGGAAGCTGATCCGCCGGGTGCCGGTGATGGGCGACCGCCGCGACCATTATGAGGCGGAAGTCGATCTCTGGCAGATGCTGACCCGGATCGCCCAGGGCCGCAAGGAGCGCGAGATCGATCCCGCGGTCGCGGCGCTCGGGACCTGCGCCGACACCGCCGCGCGCGATCCCCGGATCGGTCGCATCGCGCGCCAGCGGATCGACGACATGCGCGATTTCGTGATGACGATCGACGATTGGTACCAGCAGATGATCGAGGTCCCGCCCAGCCGGCTGATGATGCTGATCGGCATGGGCAAGCGCGTCCTCGCCTTCCTGCCGAAAGCCAAGGCGAAATAAGGGAGACGGGCGATGGCGAGCATGGCCGATGCGTTCCTGGACCGGCGTTTCGACGGCTGGACGCGCTGCCCCGCTCCCGCCGCCGACGAGCGGGATTGCCCGTTCGTCCGCCTGCTCGGGCGCGAGGCATGGCTCAGCCTGCCGCTCGCGGTGCGCCGCCGCTTCCTCCGGCACGTCACCGCGGGCGCGTGCGTGACCTATGTCGGCGAAGTCGCGGAATGCCGGATCAGCGTTGGCGGCCGCGTGCTAGCGAACCTCGTCCGCCTGGTCGGCGCGCCACTGCCGCTCCACGATAATACCGGTGTTCCCGCCTGCGTCAGCGTGACCGAGGACATCGCCGGCGGCGGACAATATTGGACGCGACAATATGGCCGCCGCGACGGCTTCCCGCAGGTAATCCACAGCGCCAAGCGTTTCGCGGGGAAGACGGGAATCGAGGAATATCTCGGCCTCGGTCTCGGTATCGCGCTCCGGCTGAGCGCGGAGGATGGGGCGCTGGTGTTCCGGGGCGATCATCTGTTCATCGCTTTCGGTCGCCGCCGGCGACTATGCCTGCCGCGCTGGCTCAAGCCGGGCGACCTCACCGTCGCGCATATCGATCAGGGCGGCGGCCGCTTCGCCTTCACGCTCGACCTCGTCCATCCCTGGTTCGGCGAGTTGATTCACCAGGTCGCGATTTTCGCGGATGAGGGAATAGGGTGATGCCAAGCGGCCGCCGCGTGATACTCGGGATCATCGCCGCGGCGATGTGCGCGCCGCTACTCTTTTCTATCGGACTGTTTCTCGATGCGGCTTGGGCGCACCCGCCGCTGGATGTGCGCACCGCAATAACCTCCACGCCGTTCGTCTTGCTCTTCGGCTTTTTGATCACGATCATTCCCACCCTGCTATTTGCGCTTCCCGCGTATCTACTGCTTCGGCTGCGATGGCCGATGCGCTGGTGGCACGCCGGATTGGCGGGCGCCGTGATCGGCGCGGCACCCATCGTCCTGTCGGTGCCCAATCTCCCGGAACTGGCAACCTGGGCTGGAATAGGCATGGGAAGCGGTCTGGTGTTTCGCGCCGTGGTCGGCCCCGACCGACGATTGGCGGAGACGCGCGAATGAGCCGCATTCTAATCATCGGCGGCTATGGCACGTTCGGCGCGCGGCTGTCGCGACGGCTGGCGGAACGCGGGCACGCAATATTGGTCGCCGGGCGCGATATCGCCAAAGCGACCGCCTTCTGCGCCGCGCATCCCGGTTGCGACCCCGTCCGGGCCGATCGCGAGCGCGGCATCGGCATGGTGATGGCGCAACTTCGCCCCGACCTCGTGATCGACGCCGCCGGGCCGTTCCAGGGCGGCGACCGCATGGTCCCCGACGCCTGTGTGGCGATGCGCATTCCCTATCTCGACCTCGCCGACGCACGCGATTTCGTCACCGGAATCGGCGCGCTCGACAAGGAAGCGCGCGCCGCCGGCGTGGCGATCGTCAGCGGCGCATCGAGCGTCCCCGCTTTGTCGGGCGCGGTGGTACGCCATCTCGCGCAGGGGCTCGCCAGGGTCGACGCGGTCGACCTGCTGATCGCCACCTCGAACCGTGCCAGCGCGGGGGAATCGGTCGCGCGCGCGATCCTGTCCTATGTCGGCCGGCCCGTCCGGTTGTGGAACGGCGAGGCCTGGACGGTCCGTCATGGCTGGCAGGACATGCGCCGGGCGACGATCGATGTCGCCGGCCTGAAGCCGCTGCGCCGCCGCCTCGTCGCGCTGGCCGAGGTGCCCGATCTCGATTTGCTCCCCGCGATGCTTCCCGGCCGGCCCGCCGTGACGTTCCGCGCCGGCACCGAACTCGCCTTGCAGATGCGGGCCTTGTGGCTGCTGAGTTGGCCGGTCCGCTGGCGCTGGATCACGTCGCTCGCCGGGATCGGGCGCCTGCTGATGCCGCTCTATCGCCTGATGCTTCGGTTCGGCGGCGATCGCTCGGCGATGCAGGTGGTGCTGCGCGCGGGTGGGCTCGAGCGACGCTGGTCGCTGATCGCCGAACAGGGCGACGGTCCGGAAATCCCGACGATGGCCGCCGAATTGCTGGCGGAGGACATCCTCGCCGGGCGCGTCGCGCCGGGCGCGCGCGACGCCTCCGCTCTGCTCACGCTGGATCGTTTCGAGCCGCTGTTCGCTAGCTTCGCGATCCGGCACGAAATCCGGGAAACATCATCGATATTGCCCGGATCGGCGTCCGCGGCCGACGTACGCGTCCCCCCGAAAAGCAAGGCAGCCTGATGAATCGCATGATACGGATCGCGACCCTTCTTCTGCTGCCCGTTCTATCCGCTCAGGCGGGAACCGCAGAACCGAAGCCGCGCATCGGCGACATGTACCGACTCGAGCGCGTGAGCGAATCCATCGAGCAGCGTGATGGCGGCATGGCGGGTAGCTCGTATGACCGTGACGCCCTCATCGAGCGCGTGATCGCGACCGGCGATACCGGCACGGAACTCGAATTCGACCTGCCCAACCCCACCGCGCAGGACCGCGACATTACCTGGCAATTGCCCGCGCGGGTATTGAGGCCCGTCAACGGTCCGCTGCGATTGCTCAACGCTGCCGAACTACAGGTGCGTGCCGACCGCTGGCTCAAGCGCGCCAAACTCGACCGCACCGCCTGCGGCCATTGGGTCTTCACCTGGACCGCTGTCCGGATCGAATGCGATCCGCAATCGGCGATCGCGATGATCGGCCAGGTCGATTGGGGCGCGGTCGAGCTTCGCGACGGCGCTTCCTATCGGAGTCCCCTTGCGCGCGCACCGGCGCCGCTGACCCGGAAAAGCACCGGCCCCGGCGGCGCGACGTTTACCGTAGACTTGGCGATCGACCCCGACAAGATTCGAGAAGGTCGCGTCGAGGCCGATCTCGTTACTGCTGAAATCATGCGCAAACCGCTGACGCGCGACGAGGCCGTTCGCGCCCATTCGAACGAGGACATTTCGGGCACCATTGCGACGACCTTCGACACCGACCCGGATGGGCAGCCATGGCGCCGCACGACGGTGACTCGGGCAGTGATCAAGGGAACTGACGGCAAGGTCGAAACGCGCACCACGACGGAAACCCTGACGCGGAAACTCGTCCCCCGGCGCGGGTCCTGAAGCGGGAGGCGGCCCGTCGCCAGGCCGCCTCCCCCTCGGTTAGACCTGCTCGGCGATCAGGATCGGCTGTTCGGCCACCTCGCCCTTGATGAAGGCGAGCAAATCGGCATTGAACTTCTCGGGCATCGTCTCGGCGAGGCCATGCGGGGCGCCCTCGTAGACCTTGAGCGTCGCGTTCGGCAGGATCTTGCTCGACTTCAGCGCGGCCGCCGCGATCGGCACGATCTGGTCGTCGTCGCCATGGATGACGAGCGCGGGTACATCGATCTTCTTGAGATCCTCGGTGTAATCGACTTCCGAGAATTCGTGGACGCAATCATAATGGCCCTTGAGGCCGCCTGCCATGCCCTGGAGCCAGAAATTGTCGCGTAGCCCGTCCTGCACCTGTGCGCCGTCGCGGTTGAACCCATAGAAAGGCATGGTCAGGTCCTTGTAGAATTGTGCGCGATTAAGCGTGCCGGCGCGAATGCCGTCGAACGCCTCGATCGGCGTGCCTTCGGGGTTGCCCTCGCTCTTCAGCATGATCGGCGGCACCGCGCCGACCAGCACGATTTTGGCGACGCGCGCGGTGCCGTGGCGGCCGCAATAATGCGTCACCTCGCCGCCGCCGGTCGAATGGCCGACCAGGACGATGTCCCTGAGGTCGAGCTGCTCGATCAGCTCGGCGAGATCGTCGGCATATTGGTCCATGTTGTTGCCGTCCCAGGTCTGGGACGACCGGCCATGGCTGCGGCGATCGTGCGCGATGGTGCGGAAGCCGAGATGCGCGAAGTCGACCAGCTGGCGATCCCACGCTTCCGACGACAGCGGCCAGCCATGCGAGAACAGGATCGGCTGTCCCGACCCCATATCCTGATAATAGATCGTCGTACCGTCGCGGGTGGTGATGGTCGCCATGATCGTCTCCGTTCGAGTCGCCCGCCCCGGCACGATCGCGATGCTATCACAGCGATCGCGAGGCGCGGCCCGCAAATTCCTGCAAGAGGTTTGCGCAATCCGCATGACGTTCGCGATCGTGAAAGGCACATGCCAAAAACGCCGAGCCGCTAGACTAAGATGCCGGCGCCTGGCGCAGCCAGGTGATCACGCGCTTCTGAACCAAAGGCCCATCCTCGCCTTGGCGGTTTTCCATGTCGAACCGCGAGACGATGCCGGTCGGAATGTCGACCGTGACGTTGATGGTGCCCACCAGATCGAGAGCCGTTTCATCGATGGCCGGAGGCTTCTTGCTCGCGTCGATCCGCGCCGCCAGCACCTTCATCACCCGTTGGAGCTCCGCCGGATCGACCGACTCATGATCGAGGAGTCTCACCGATTGGCCGTCCGACCCCAGCAGCGTCACCTTGGCGCGCACGTTGACGCTGGTATCGAACATCGCAATCGGCATCTGAACCGCGGCCTCGCGGCTTTCCCCGATCGCCATCGAAAAATCGGACCATGAGAAGATCGGAACGATGTTCTGCATGATCACGTCCGGCGCTCCTTCGGCCGTGACCTGGTCGAAGCGCGCGATCAGAAAAGCCGTGACTTTGTCGGCGATCGCGGCGGTCCCGCCGGGCTCGGCCATCAGTAGCGGCCGCAAGTCCTTGACCGTTGTCTCCATCGCTGCGCGCGTAGCCGGCCAATCGCGCGCGCGAACGATCCTTCCCGTCGCATCGACGTCAAACGCCACCGGATCACCGGTGAAAGGCTTGATCATCGGTGCCATCATCGGCGAGCGCATCTCCGGCGGCAGGCTGGCGGGGTCCATTCGCCAATAGAGCGTGAAGCCCTGATCGGCCTTTTCGTAGCGCAGTTCCTCGACCCAGACCGCTGGCCGCGGCATCGTCGGCTTGCCGTCCTTGTAGCGTTGGGTGCTGATTTGAAAGCGCAGCACGCGCCCCAATGGTGGGGCGAATTTCACAGTCACCCGTGCGGGCGCGGCAGCGGTGTCGGCGGCCCGGGCGGACGCGGGCGGGACGACGCCCGGGGTCGCCGCCGCGAGGATCGCCGCAGCCGCCCGCCACCGAAAATGCCGAATCGTCACCCCCTTGATTTCTCGCCGCCAGCTTTGCCCGCATCGCGCCGCCGCGCCAGACGAAAAAGGGCGGCCCGTTGCCGGACCGCCCTTGTTCCTTCGGTGGCCAATCTTCGGAGTGCTTGCGCAATCCGAAGCCGCCCGCGTCCTAGCGCTTCGAGAACTGGAAGCTGCGACGCGCCTTCGCGCGGCCGTACTTCTTACGCTCGACCGTACGGCTGTCGCGGGTCAGGAACCCGGCGCGCTTGACCGGGGTACGCAGCGACGGCTCGTACTTGGTCAGCGCCTGGCTGATGCCGTGCTTGACCGCGCCGGCCTGACCCGACAGGCCACCGCCCTTGACGGTGCAGACGACGTCGTACTGGCCTTCGCGGCTGGTCACGCCGAACACCTGGTTGATCACCAGGCGCAGCGACGGACGCGCGAAATAGACTTCCTGGTCACGACCGTTGATCGTGATCTTGCCCGTGCCCGGCTTCAGCCAGACGCGCGCGACGGCGTCCTTGCGGCGGCCGGTCGCATAAGCGCGGCCGAACTTGTCGAGCTCCTGCGCGCGGAGCGGCGCGGTCTGGACCGGCTCGTCGATCTTGCCGGCGAGATAGTCGTCGGCGCGCTG
>NZ_JBQCCN010000091.1:0-12114 GCF_051962185.1 Sphingomonas sp. | reverse complement strand
ACACAACCCAACCCTACGCCACTTCTACCAACGCCTCAAAAGCAACGGCAAAAAACCCATCGTCGCCCTCATCGCCGTCATGCGCAAAATTATCGTCATCGCAAACGCTCGCATCCGCGATGCTCAACTGAGTTGATGACGTGACCGGGAAGTTGCGGGTTGCGCCCGGGCGCTCCAGACTCGCTTTTATTCCTCGGTCCGGATCAGCACCGCTTCGCCGATCATCAGGAACAGCACGAACGGCGCCCAGGCCGCGAGCAGCGGCGGGTAGGCACCGAGATTGCCCATCGCCAGCGCGAAATTGTCGACCACGAAATAGGTGAAGCCGAGCGCCATGCCGATCACCGCGCGGATGAACAATTTGCCCGAGCGCGCGATGCCGAACGCCGCGACAGCGCCGAGCAACGGCATCAGGATCGACGACAGCGGTCCCGACAATTTGTGCCAGAGGTCGCCCTCGAGCGCCTTGGTCGGCCGTCCGGCGGCCTTGAGGTCGCTGATCGCCGACCACAATTGGCTGAACGACATGCCGTCGGCATCGACCGACGCCAGCGTGAACTGGTCCGGGCGGACGCCTTCGCCAACGACTACCGAGCCAAGATTGGTCGCGACGCCGCTGGCGACGTCGAATTTCTGCGCCGGCCAGATGCGCCATGCCTTGCCTTCGCGACGGCCGTGCGGGGCGGCGATGGTCGCCTGCAACTCGCCGGCCTTGTCACGATCGTAGAAGGTCACGTCGGTGAGCGTGGCCGCATCGCCGCGGCCCTTGACCAGTTTGACGTTGATCAGGTCGTCGCCCGAGCGTGTCCAGACGTTGACGCGGTCGCCGGTATCGATCGGGATCGGCGCATATTCGAGCTTTTGCCAATGGTTGAGCGTCGCCGTCGCGCGACTGACGATGCGGTCGTTGAACGCGAAGCTCAGCGCCGCGACGCCGATCGCGGCGATGATCATCGGCGCCAGCACCTGATGCGCCGACAGGCCGGAAGCCTTCATCGCGATGACTTCCGAATTCTGGTTGAGCGTCGAATAGGTGATGATCGCGCCCAGCAGCACCGAATAGGGCAAGAAGCGCGCGACGATCTCGGGCACGCGCAGGCTGATGTAATGCCATACTTCGGCCTGGCCGTTGCCGGGATGGGCCAGGATGCGGCCGGATTCGCTCAGCGCATCGAGGAATTGCAGCACGATGACGAGCGCCGCCAGCACCGCGAAGGTGCGGATCAGGAAGCTCTTCGCCATGTAGATCGACACCGTCCGCGACGGGAAGAACTGCATAGAGATCATGCCGGCTGGGCCTCCGGCTCGTCATCGTCGTTGCGGCGCAGGTTGCGGCGGAACGGCAGCCAGCGCACCACCACCTTGCTGATCTTGCCGAACACGCGGTCGAGCGCGCCGATCGGCTGACCGCCCGGGACATAGGCGATCGTGTAGAACATCCATAGCACCAGGGCGGCGAACAGCGAGAACGGCACCCACAAGGCGATGAACGGGTCGATCCTGCCCAGGCTGCCGATCGACTGGCCATATTCGTTGATCTTGAAATAGGTCACGATCATCACGATCGACAGGAACACGCCGAGCGCCGACGTCGACCTCTTGGGTGGCACGCCGAGCGCCAGCGCGAGCATCGGCAGCAGGAACATCGACGCCACTTCGGTGACGCGGAAATGGAATTGCGCGCGGCTCGAATCGCGCAGCGGCTCTGGCGCCGTCTTGTCGTGGCCGATGCGCGCGAGCTCGGGCAAGGTGAATTCCAGATTGCGACCGCCGCGCGCGCGGAACGGGCTCGTTTCGGGCAAGCGGATCGGGAAATTCCACAGGTTGAAGCGTAGCACGCGCGGTACCGCCACCCCCGGCTCATGCCTGACCAACGTACCGTTGGTCAGCTGAAAGATGATTTCGTCGGGATTGGGCGCGGCGTAGAAGCGGCCACGCTCGGCGGTCGCGGCCAGCGATCCTCCCTTGTCGTCGTTCCGCTGGATGAAGATGCCGGTCAGTTCGCGCCCTTCGTCATGACTCTGCTCGATGCGTACGGTGGGTCCATTGTTCGGGAAGCTCGTGAACTCGCCGACCTTGATCGACGCGCCGAGGGCGCCGGTACGCAGCTCATAGCGCAGATTCTCATAGGCGTAGCGCGCCTTGGGCTGGACATAGCCGACGATACCCAGGTTCAGCACGGCAAGCACCACGGCGTAAATGTACGGCACGCGCAGCAGCCGCGCATAGCTCATGCCCACCGCGCGCAGGATATCGAGCTCGGACGAGGTCGCGAGGCGGCGGAACGCGAGCAGGCAACCGAGCATGAGCCCGATCGGGATGCCGAGCCCGAAATATTCGGGCAGCAGATTGGCCAGCATCTGCCAAACGACGCTGATCGGCCCGCCTTCGGTCGCGACGAAGTCGAACAGCCGCAGCATGCGGTCGAGGACGAGCAGCATCGCCGCGATCACCAGGGTGGAGAACAGCGGCAACGCGATCAGCCGGGCCATGTAGCGATCGATGGACTTCATGGCTGACGGGAAAACGATCCTTCTCGGCCGCGAGCGGCAGGGGAGATGATCGAACGGCTATAGGGCGGCATTCGGTCCGCGTCAGCCGGAAAAACGGTCCTATTCGGCGGCCAGTTGATCGGGCGGCGAGGGGTGGCCGAGCGTCACCGCGTCGGCGATGGCGCGTTCCAGGCCGGCAATGGTGAACGGCTTGCGCAACACCGGCCGCCCCTCGAAATCGGCCGCCGAGCCGTCCCCAGCGTAGCCGGTGACGAACAGCACGGCGAGGCCGGGATGCCGCTCGATCAATCCCGCGATCATCTCCGGCCCGGTCTGTCCGGGCATCAGCACGTCGGAGATCACGAGGTCGAACGGACCGAGATCGTCGAGCATGCGCGGCGCGTCGAGCGGGTCGGGGCAGGGGACCGCGCGATGGCCGAGTTCCTCGATCGCGCCGACTGTCGCCGTCAGCACGCGCGGATCGTCCTCGACGATCAACACGCCAAGGCCGCGGATCGACGGAGGCCTGGCTGCCGCCACGGTTTCGACCTTGGTCGCGGTGTCGTCGATGCCGACGTGGCGAGGAAGGTAGAGCGTCACGGTCGTGCCCTGACCTTCGACCGAGGCGATCGCGATCTCGCCGCCCGACTGACGGACGAACGCGAAGATTTGGCTGAGGCCGAGGCCAGTGCCCTTGCCGACCGGCTTGGTGGTGAAGAACGGCTCGAACACGCGCTCCATGATCTCCGGCGCCATCCCGCAACCGGTGTCGCTGACCGCGATCGCGATATGATCGCCGGCCAGGCAATGCCCGATCTCGCCGGCTTCCAGCGTGCGCGCGTCGGTTCGGATCGTCAGTCGCCCCCGCCCGTCCATCGCGTCGCGCGCGTTGACCGCGAGATTGAGAATCGTGTTCTCAAGCTCGTGGCGGTCGGCCCAGATGTGCCAGCACGAGCCGTCGTCGGCGGTCTGGACCGTGATCGCGTCGCCCAGCGTCCGATCGAGCAGGTCGGACATGCCGCCGATCGCCGCGATCGGCGTGATCGCTTCGGGATTGAGCGCTTCCTCCCGCGAGAAAGCGAGCAATCGGCGAGTCAGCGCGGCCGCGCGATGCGCGCCCTCGGTAGCATTGTCGAGGTGGCGATCGACGCCTTCCGGATCGGTCTTGAGCGTCCGTCGGGCGAGTTCCAGTCCGCCCAGAACGACGGCCAGCATATTGTTGAAATCGTGCGCGATGCCGCCCGTGAGCTGTCCGACCGCCTCCATCTTCTGAACTTGGCGTAGCTTGGCTTCCTGCGCGCGCAACGCCAGCGTGGCCTCGTTGACCGCATCCTCGAGCACCGCCGAACGTTCGCGTTCGACATCCGCCTCGGCGCGGGCGGCGGCGCGTTCCCGCATCACCCCGATCGTCAGCCAGCCGAGCACGATCGCGGCGATGACGATCAATACGCCGAACGCCGCCAGGATCATCGCGACGGGGTTGGAACGCTGGATCGACGCCGCGGCCGCGGCGACGCGCTGGTCGAGCAAGGTGTGCTCGGAATCGATGATCCCGTCGAGCAGATTGTCGATCTGTCGCAAGGTCGGCGATTTGCCGGCCGCGTAGAACCGCGAATAGGCCTGCTGGTCCTTTTTGTAGGACGTGCTGAGCGCGGTGATCGCCAGTTCCTGCCCGCGCCGATCGTAGACCGCGCGCAGCTGGTCGATCATGTGTTGCTGGCGGCTGTTGTCGCCGGTCAGCGCATCGAGGCGATCGATCTGGTTTCGCGCCGAATCCCATTCGTCATAATATTCGCGGCCGACCAGTTGGTCGCGGCTCATCACGTAGCGGCCCAGCGCCGCCTCGGCATGCGCGATCGTCCCCGACAGCGTCCGCGCCAGGATCATCACGTCATAGCTGTGGCTCTGCGCCTTCAGGGCGCGGTCGCGTTGCGCCGTGGTGTCGGACAGCACGACGATCAGCGCGACGACGATCGCCGTGCCAAGCACCGCCATAACCGACAAGGCAATGCCCCGCCAGATTGCGCGCGCCTGGTCGACGAGCCCCGGCTCCGCGTCGTTCCCGCTCATGCCGGCCTTGTACCCAATCGCCGGAATCGTGGAAACCCCGGGAGTTCCCTCAGCTTAGCGCGCCCGCCGCCCGTCCTGCCGCTTCGAACCGCTGCAACACCGCGTCGATCTGCTCGGCGCTATGCTCGGCGCAGAGCGAGCAACGCAGCAAATAGGTGCCGGCGGGAGTAGCGGGCGGACGCGCCATGTTCACATAGACCCCGCTGTCGAGCAGTGCCTGCCACATCATCACCGCCTGGACCTGGTCGTCGAGGATCACCGCGACGATCGCGCTATCGGGTTTCTCGGTGCCGAGCCTGAACCCCATGGCGGTCAGGCCGCCATGCAATTGTTTCGCGTTTTCCCACAGGTGCGCGCGCTTGTTGTGGGCATGCTGAAGCTTGCGGATCGACATCGCGGCGGTCGCGACGACCGACGGCGGCAGGCTGGCGGTGAAGATATAGGGGCGGCACGCCAAGCGGATCGCCTCGAACTTGGGGTGGTTCGACACGCAGAAGCCGCCGACCGTGCCGACCGACTTGGAGAAGGTGCCGACGATGAAGTCGACATCGCCTTCGCAGCCCTGCGCCTCGTACACGCCGCGGCCATTGGGGCCGTAAAAACCCATCGAATGGGCCTCGTCGGACAACACCATGGCGCCGTGCTTCTTGGCCACCGCGACCATTTCCTTGAGCGGCGCGACGTCGCCGAGCATCGAATAGACGCCTTCGAGCACGACCAATTTGCCGGGTTCCTTGGGCAAGCGGCCGAGGCGCTTGTCGAGATCCTCGATATCGTTGTGGCGGAAGCGGACGATCTCGGCATAACCCTGCTTGCAGCCGTCGTAGATCGAGGCATGGCTGTCGGCGTCGAGGATGACGTACTCGCCTTTGCCGGCGAGCGTCGAGATCATGCCGAGATTGGCCATATAGCCGGTCGAAAAGACGATCGCGCCCGTCGTGCCGTAGAAATCGCGCAGCGCCTGCTCGACTTCCATATGGTCGCGGAACGTACCGTTGAGCATGCGGCTGCCGTTGGTGCCCGAGCCGAACTGGTCGAGCGCGTCCTTGCCGGCCTGGATGACGTCGGGGTCGAACGTCATGCCCATATAATTATAGGTGCCGAGCAGGATGGTGTCCTTGCCCTTGATCACCGCTTCGGTCGGCGACTTCACCTGCTCCATCACGATCGCGAACGGATCGGTCACGCCACTGTCGAGCAAGGCCTGGCGCTCGGCGATCAGGCCGTCGAACTTCGACATCAAGTCGCGCCCGGGCTCATTGGCCGGCGCGCTCGGCGCGGGGTTCTCGGGCAGGGCTTCGGCGGTATCGATGGCGTCGGTCATGGCGTATTCCTCATCCATCGGGGTCAGGCGGCCTTGAGCTTCTGCACGGCGTCGACGAGTTGGCCGACGGTTTCGATCTCGGCCTGCATGTTCATCGTGATGATGATGTCGAACTCGTCCTCGATCGCCGCGACGAAATCCATCACCGTCAGCGAATCCCATTCCAGGTCGTGCTGGAACGTGGTCGCGTCGGACAGGGCGACGCCCTTCTTGTTGAACGGCTGGATCAGCCCGGTGACGGTCTCGAAGATTGCTGCGCGGTCGCTCATTGTCTTTCCTTGTCTGGCGAAGGCGATGCCCGCCAAATGCGGCGGGAATTGGCCGGGGTTATAGCAACCCTTGGGCGCGATACCATTGCGCGGTCGCGGCCAAAGCCGAATGGGTATCCTGTTCCGACGCCCAGACATCGGCCGGCGGAGGCGCGTGACTCACCCAATCGGGGTGGCAGAAATAGGCGACGCGGTCGGGAGTCAGCTTGGCGTTCTTGCCGCGGAACAGGCCGTCGAGCGCGGCGATCGTGCTCAGCACGGGGCGGGGCAGTGACAAGGGCAGGACCTTCTTTCCCATTGCCGCGCCGATCGCGCGGGCGAAATCGCGATGGTCCCAGCCATTGGGCGCGCCATCGTCGGGCTCGACGATCTGGCGGACCAGCGCATTGCTGGTCGGCAGCGCGAGCAGCAGGCGGACGAGTTCGCCGACGGCGATCGCCGACATGCGTCCACCGGCCGGCGGTAGCGGCATGACATGATACTTGGCGAGCTTGAACAGCTCGAGCATTTCCTGGTCGCGGGGGCCGAAAATCGCCGGCGGTCGGACGATCGTCCAGTCGAGGCCGCTCGCCATCAGCAGGCGGTCGGCCTCGGCCTTGGACCAGCCATAAGCAGACAGATCGGGCTCGCGCGCGGTCAGCGACGAAACCTGGACGAAACGCAGGACGCCGGCGGCTTCGGCCGCGGCGATCAACACGCGCGTTCCCTCGATATTGCCCGCCGCGAAGCCGGCGCGATCGGGCGCGTTGATCACGCCGGCGATATGCAGGATCGCGTCGGCGCCCTCGACCAGCGCGGCCATGCTGTTCGGGTTGCCGAGCGCGCCTTCGACCCAGGTCATACCGGCGCGCGCGGGTTGCGGGCGCCGGGTGAGGGCGCGCAACTCGTGCCCCTCGGCCAGGGCACGGTCGAGGAAATGGCTGCCGACGAATCCCGTACCGCCGGTGACCGCGATGACGGTCACGCCAGCACCATGTGACTGCGATGTACCAGCGCCGCGCGCGGCGCATAGCCCAGGATCGCGGCGGCCTCGTCGCTGCGCTTGCCGATGATCCTTGCCGCGTCGGCGGCGTCATATTCGGCGAGTCCGCTGGCGACCATGCCGTCTGGCCCGGCGATTGCGATCAAGTCCCCGCGCGCGAACGCCCCGTCGATCCGCGTCGCGCCGGCGGGCAGCAGGCTCTTGCCTTCGTTGAGTGCGGCGACCGCTCCGGCATCGACATGGACGGTCCCCCGCACCGTCAGCCGTCCGCCCAGCCATGCCTTACGCGCCGGCGCGGTGCGCTGCGCCGGGAACAAGGTGCCGTGGCCGGTCGTGACGTAGCGTGCGAAAGGATGGTCGATCCGCCCGGTGGCGATCGCCAGCGCGATGCCGGCGCGGGTCGCGATCTTGGCGGCCTGGATCTTGGAGATCATGCCCCCCGAGCCCATGCCCGATTTGGACCCGCCCGCCATCGCCTCGATCGCGCCGTCGATTCGCGCGACGCGATCGATCAGGGTGGCGCCCGGTTGCGACGGATCGCGATCGTACAGGCCGTCGATGTCGGACAGCAGCAACACGCCCTGCGCGCCCGCCGCCTGCGCGACGCGCGCGGCGAGCCGGTCGTTGTCGCCGAAGCGGATTTCCTCGGTCGCGACCGAATCGTTCTCGTTGATCACCGGCACCACGCCGAGCCCGAGCAATCGGCCCAGGGTCGCCGCGGCGTTGAGATAGCGCCGCCGGTCCTCGAGATCGTCGAGCGTGACCAGCATCTGGGCGGCGGTCAGTCCTTCGGCGGCGAGGCACTCGGCCCAGACCTGGCTCAGCGCGATCTGTCCCGTCGCGGCCGACGCTTGCGCGTCCTCCAGGCTGGCGCGCCCGCCTTTGGCAAGCTTGAGCCGCCGCGCCCCGAGTGCGATCGCGCCCGATGAGACGATCGCGACCTGTTGCCCGGCCCGCGCGGCCCCGGCGATGTCGGCTGCCAATGCCGCCAGCCAGTCGCGCCGCACGTCGCCCTCGGGCGTCACGAGCAGCGACGACCCGACCTTGACGATCAGCCGCGAGCAGGCGGCAGGGGAGAAGGGGCGCGCATTGCTCATCGCGCCCCGCTTAGCGAGCACGGTGCCGTCCGGCTACACCAGCGATGCGCCCGCCCAGTGGCAAAATGCGCCACTTCTTGGCGCCGACGGGCGGAAAGTTCGGCGAGTTGTCCCGCGTTTGACAGGTTGCGTTAATATATATCTATTTAAATCAGTATCTTAAATAAACTGGCACGCAACGTGCTGAAGGAGAGGCAACGCATTTCAGGAGCCTATCAATGTCCACCACCACCGCTCAATCCGCCGAACCCTGGCAGAATTTGTTCGGCGTTTGCGCCTGCCTGGGGGAGGATTTCGGCTTCAACCCGCTCTATCTGCGCTTGCTGTTCGGCATGACGCTGATCTTCGCGCCGATCGCCGTGATCTCGGCCTATTTCGGGCTCGGCGCGCTGGTGCTGGTCAGCCGCCTCGTCTTTCCGAAACAGCGTCGTGTCGCGGCGGTCGAGATCGAGACCACCCCGGTCGCCGAAATCGACGACATGCCGCTGCCCCTCGCGGCCTGAACATCCGGGAGCGCCCTGGGGCGCTCCCTCTTTACGTCCGGGGATTGGCACCGGACGAGCATCCGACCAGATCATCTTAACACGAAGTCCTTCAGGCGGGCCGCAGTCTTCGTACCGTCAGCGCGGCGGTGACGACCACGGCGGCGGCCAGCCACAGGGCATCAAGGCCAAGCGAAAGCGCGGCCCACGCCCCCATCGCGCCGCCGGCGATCAGCCCGGCCCACATTAGCGCGAGCGGAGCCCAGCCCCAGCGGTCGCCGCCGGTGATCGCCGTGGCGAGCGCCTGGCCCACGCGGACCAGCGTTCCGGTCATATAGGTCAAGGCGACGACCTGACCCTGGCCGGCAAAGGCGACATTCTCCGCGCCCATGGCGAGCGCGACGATCGGCAGCACCCAGGGCGTCGGCGCGATTCGATGAAGCGCCGCCGCGAGCGCCAGCGCCACGCCGACCAGCAAGAGGACGTTCCACGCCGCCCCCTCGCGACGACCGCGCACTAGCATCGCCAGCATCACCCCCAGGACGAAGCTGAGGATCAGACCGCTCGCCAGTAGCGCGGCATGGCGATCGGTCATGATGCCGATGCCCAGGCGGGTCGAATTGCCGCTCATGAACGATACGAAGAAGCCGCCCGAGGCGATGAACCCGACCGCGTCGACGAAACCGGCGAGCGCCGACAACAGGACGGCGACCACGCGCATCCTCGCATCAAGTCTGGTCAATTTGGGAAGCCCCTCACAGGGGTGACCATTGCACCTCGTCCTCGGCGCCGTCGTCGTCAACCGGCGAGTCGGTCGACGGAATCGCCTCGAGCAATTTGTCGAGCGCCCAATCGACGCCGACGCCGCTGACGCCGGAGATCGGGATGACTTCGGCGCCGCTCGCTTCCTCGAGTTCTTCCGACAGCACCTTGATCAATTCGTCGTCGAGCGTGTCGATCTTGTTGAGTGCGACCACGACCGGTTTGTCGATCAGCCCGCCGCCATAGGCTTCGAGTTCCTCGCGGACGATGCGGTAGCTCTCCGCGACATCGGCATCGTTGGCGTCGACCAGATGCAGCAGCACGCGGCAGCGTTCGATATGGCCAAGGAAACGGTCGCCGATCCCGGCGCCTTCGGCTGCGCCCTCGATCAAGCCCGGAATGTCGGCGAGGACGAACTCGCGGCCCTTGTGGCGGACCACGCCGAGCTGCGGGCGGGTGGTGGTGAAGGCATATTCGCCGACCTTGGCCTGGGCATTGGTCACCTGATTGATGAAGGTCGACTTGCCGGCATTGGGCAGGCCAACCAGCCCGGCATCGGCGAGCAGCTTGAGCCGCAACCACACCCAGGCTTCTTCCGACGGCCAGCCGGTGCCGTGCTGGCGCGGCGCGCGATTGGTCGAGGTCTTGTAGCTGGCATTGCCGCGCCCGCCGTCGCCGCCGCGCAGGAAGACGATGCGCTGGCCGACCGCGGTCAGGTCGGCGAGCAGCGAGCGCTCCTCGTCATCGGCCAGAATCTGCGTACCGACCGGCACCTTGATGACCAGATCGTCGCCGCCCGCGCCGGTGCGGTTCGACCCCGCGCCGCCGGTTCCGCGCGGCGCGCGGAAATGCTGGGTGTAGCGGAAGTCGATCAGCGTATTGAGGCCGGCGACCGCCTCGAACACGATGTCGCCGCCCTTGCCGCCGTCGCCGCCGTCGGGGCCGCCATATTCGATGAACTTCTCGCGCCGGAAACTGACCGCGCCGGGGCCGCCGGCGCCCGAACGGACGAAAATCTTGGCTTGATCGAGAAAATGCATGGCGCAGCCTTAGCGGCGTATTGGCGCGCTGCTAACCCCCGCAGATCATTCGGGCCATCGACCAGTGCTGCCGACATCGCTCCACGTGCGATGCGTCCGGTCGGTCGCGCGATCAGTTGCGTTCGGCCGGCAGCGTCTCCCAGTCCGACGCTCCGCGCGGTCTGATCATGTCGATGCCGCAGCGTTTGCATTGGGCGCGATAGGCGCCGTGTTCCTGCCAGATGCGCCGCGAGCGACGATGGCCGAAAATCCGGCAAAGCAAGGGAGGGGCATCGTTGGCGGGCATCGATGCACCCTAGACCCGGCAGCGGTCGGTTGAAATTGACCGGCGTCCCGCACGCTATTGTCCGTGTTCCAAATCGGCTAGTCGGTCAGCGATCCGGCTCGTTGCCGTGGAGCAGCGCCTGATAGGCGAGCTGGCGCGTGCGATCGCGCGGTAGACCCAGCGCACGGGCGAGGGGCGCGCCGAACAGCGCGTCGCCGAGCGCCATGATCACGAGTTGCAGCGTCTCGTCCTCGATCGGGCGATCCTGCTTCGAATGGCCTTCGGTCAACTCGTCGACCAAGTCGTGGATCGCCTGCAGAATCGGGTCGAGCGCGTCCTCGTTGCCCGACAGAATCATCCAGCTCGCCAAAGCGCCCGCGCCGCCGGTGTCGAATGCGTCGAACGCGAGGTCCACCACCTCGCGCGGATTTTGATCTCCGGCGCGCTGGCGGAATACGGTTTCTCGAATAGTGGTCGAGATGAACCCGGCCATCCGCTCGATCAGCGCTTTTTGCAGCCCAGCCGCCGAGCCGAAATGATGGAGCAGGTTGGCGTGCGTCCGCCCCACGCGCGCCGCCACCGCCTTCAGCGTCACCGCTTGCGGCCCGAGCTCCACCAGGAGATCGCGCGCGGCATCGAGCGCGGCGTCGCGCGATTCCTCCGGGCTCAGGCGCTTGCGGAGGGGAAGGGGAGTAACGGACATCAGCGACCTGTCGGCGCTTTGGGTAGCGAAATCAATCCGCCGCCGCCCGGCGCGGTTCCGGGCGACGGCGAAGGATCAGGCCGCCATCGGCATTCGACACACGGGCTCGTCGGCATCGAAATCGAGCGCCAGCGTCACGCTCTCGACGTCGCGGCCGAGAGCGAGGCAAGGGGTGGTGGTCCGCCCCGTGATGCGAAAGCCGAGCTTGCGCAGCACGTTGCCCGATGCGACATTGTCGACGAAATAGCGGGCGCGCAGGCTCTTCAGCCCCATCGCATATTGCGCGATGCCGAGTACGGCGCGGCCCGCCTCGGTCGCGTAGCCGCGGCCCCAGGCATCGGGCGTCAGCCAATAGCCGATCTCGTACCCGCCCAGATCCTCGGCCGGGTGGATACCGATCCCGCCGACCAGCCGCGGCGTCGCTTCCTCATGCGCGAGGATCGACAACGCGACATTGTCCTTGGCGCGGGGCGTCGCCAGCCATTCGGCGGCCTGCGCTTCCGAATAGGGCCAGGGGACGCGCGACAGCCTGGTCACGACGTCCTCATGGCCGATCGCCCGGGCGATGGCGGCGGCGTCCTCGGGCCAGCCGGGCCGCAATGTCAGTCTCTTGGTCCGCGCGAACATC
>NZ_JBQCCN010000090.1:0-2241 GCF_051962185.1 Sphingomonas sp. | reverse complement strand
AGGAACAGGAATCATGCGCCTGTCGCGCTTCTTCATCACGCGCCCGATCTTCGCCGCGGTCATCGCGGTGGTGATCACCATCATCGGCGCGATCGCCTGGGTGAGCCTGCCGGTCTCGCAATATCCCGACATCGTGCCGCCAACCGTTACGGTCAGCGCCTCCTATCCCGGCGCCTCGGCCGAGACGGTCGCGGAGACCGTCGCCGCGCCGATCGAGCAGGAGATCAACGGCGTCGACAACATGCTGTACCAGTCGAGCCAATCGACCGGCGACGGCAACGTCACCATCACCGTCACCTTCAAGCAGGGCACCAGCCTCGATGCCGCACAGGTGCTGGTGCAGAACCGCGTCGCCGTCGCGGTGCCACGCCTGCCCGAGGAAGTGCAGCGGCTGGGCGTCGTCACGCGCAAGACCTCGCCCGACTTCCTGATGGTCGTGAATTTGGTCTCGCCCGACAATTCGCTCGATCGCGGCTATCTCTCCAATTACGCGCTGACCCAGGTCCGCGACCGCCTCAGCCGCATCGACGGCGTCGGCGACGTTCGGCTGTTCGGCAGCCGCGATTACGCGATGCGCGTGTGGATCGACCCCAATCGCGCCGCCGCGCTCAACCTGACCGCGGGCGAGATCGTCCAGGCGCTGCGCGCGCAGAACGTCCAGGTCGCCGCCGGCTCACTCGGCCAGCCGCCTTATGCGCAAGGCAATGCCTTTCAGTTCAACGTCGAGACGCAGGGCCGGCTGACCGACCCCGCGCAATTCGCCAATGTCGTGATCCGTTCGGATCCCGACGGCCGCCAGGTCCGCGTGTCGGACGTCGCGCGGGTCGAGCTCGGCGCGGCCGATTACAATTCCAACACCTATCTGTCGGGCAAGCCGACCGTCGTCGTCGCGATCTTCCAGCGCCCCGGCTCGAACGCGCTCGCCGCGGCCGAGAAGGTGAAGGCGGAAATGGACGCGATGTCGGTGAAATTCCCCAAGGGGCTCGCTTACAGCGTCATCTGGAATCCGACCGACTTCATTCAGCAATCGGTCGACGCGGTGATGCACACCTTGTTCGAGGCGATCGTGCTGGTCGTGCTGGTGATCATCGTCTTCCTGCAGAAATGGCGGGCGGCGATCATCCCGGTGGTGGCGATCCCGGTCTCGCTGATCGGCACCTTCGCCGTCCTCGCCGCGTTCGGCTATTCGCTCAACAATCTGTCGCTGTTCGGCATGGTGCTGGCGATCGGCATCGTCGTCGACGACGCGATCGTCGTGGTCGAGAATGTCGAGCGCAATCTCGAACATGGGCTCAGCCCGCTCGAGGCGGCGCGGACCTCTATGGACGAAGTGTCGGCCGCGTTGGTCGCGATCGTCCTGGTGCTCTGCGCGGTGTTCGTGCCGACTTTGTTCCTGACCGGCCTGTCGGGCGCCTTCTACCAGCAATTCGCGGTGACCATCACCACCGCGACGATCATCTCGCTGCTGCTGTCGCTCACCCTCTCGCCCGCGCTCGCCGCCCTGCTGCTGCGCCCGCGCGACGAGGAGGCCACGGGCGGCCGCTTGCACCAGCTCGTGCTGGCGGCGGGCGATCGCTTCAACCGCGGCTTCGAGCGGCTGAGCAACGGCTATGCCCGCCTGACCGCGCGGCTGGTCGCGCGGCCGAAGCGGATGATGACGATCTATGCCGGCCTGATCGCGGCGACCGCCGCTTTGTTCTGGGCGACGCCGACCGGCTTCATCCCGGCGCAGGATCAGGGTTACTTCCTGACCGTCATCTCGCTGCCGCCCGGTGCCTCGGTCGAGCGCACCGACGCGGTAATGCGCAAGGTCGCCGACCGCATCCTGCCGCTGAAGGGCGTCAAGGGCGCGGTGATGCTCGCCGGGTTCGACGGGCCGTCGCAGACGCTCGCCCCGAATTCGGCCGCCGCCTACATCCCGCTCAAATCGTTCGAGGAGCGCAAGAAGCTCGGCGTGACGCTCCAGGGCATCATGGACGAGGCGCGCAAGGCGACCGGCGACATCAACGAGGCTCGGCTGATGATCGTGCCCCCGCCGCTCATCCAGGGCATCGGTTCGGCCGGCGGCTATCGCCTGATGGTCGAGGATCGCGGCGGCCATGGCTATGCCGACCTCGCCGCCAAGTCCTACGGCCTGATCGGCAAGGCCAACCAGACGCCGGGGCTGAACCAGGTCTATACCTTCTTCGACACCAACACGCCGCGCGTCTTCGCCGATATCGACCGCGCCAAGGCCGACCT
>NZ_JBQCCN010000089.1:0-9273 GCF_051962185.1 Sphingomonas sp. | reverse complement strand
AGGGCAATCGCATATGGCGCGAAATCGATGCTCGGGCGCATGTTTCGAATCCGACGCGTCGGCGACCTGCAATTTTCGAATCCAAACGGGGCTCTTCGTGTACGATCGGAATCGAAAATTTCCATATGCGATTGCCCTGCCTAAAGGGGGGAGCTTTAGATGACCGGCATGACGGAGGGCGAACGGTGGCAACAACCAAACGCGGGCTCATCCTCCAGCGCTTCCTCAAGGACGAAGCCGCCGGCGGGATCGTCCTGATCGCCGCCGCCGTGCTGGCGATGATCGCCGCCAACTCGCCGTTCGCGGCGGGTTATTTCCATCTGCTCCACGCTGAAACCGGTCCGGTCCTGACTTCCAAGCTCGGCCCGATGACGGTGCATCTGTGGATCAACGACGGCCTGATGGCCTTGTTCTTCCTGCTCGTCGGGCTCGAGATCAAGCGCGAGCTGGTCGGCGGCGAGCTCGCCTCCGCCGACAAACGCCGCCTGCCGATTCTCGCGGCGCTCGCCGGCATGGCGGTGCCGGCCTTGCTCTATCTCGCGATCACCGGCGGCGCGGCGTCGGTGCGGAGCGGCTGGGCGATCCCGGCCGCTACCGACATCGCCTTCGCGATCGGCGTGCTGGCGCTGGCCGGGCCACGCGTGCCGGCGTCGCTCAAATTGTTCCTGACCACCGTCGCGATCGTCGACGACATGGGCGCGGTGGCGATCATCGCGGTCTTCTACACGCATGGCTTGGCGCTCGCGGCTTTGGGCGGCGCGGTGCTGGTGGCGGCGGCGATGGCGGTCCTCAATCGAACCGGCGTGAAGAGTCTCTGGCCGTACCTGATCGGATTCGCGGCGCTCTGGTATCTGGTGCTGCTGTCGGGCATCCACGCGACGATCGCGGGCGTGGTCGCGGCGATGCTTATCCCCGGCGGTACCGAGGACCATTCGCCGCTCCATCGGCTCGAACATGCCCTGAGCCCCTGGGTCGCCTTCGCGATCGTGCCCTTGTTCGGGTTCGCCAATGCCGGCGTGTCGCTGGGGGGAATGAGCCTCGCGACGTTCGGCCAGCCATTGGTGCTCGGCATCGCGCTGGCGCTGTTCCTCGGCAAGCAGGCGGGCATCTTCGCCAGCGTCCGCTTTGCCGCGGCGTTGCGTCTCGCGGTCCCGCCGGAGGGCGCGAGCTGGGCCCAGGTCTATGGCGTCGCCTTGCTGTGCGGGATCGGCTTCACCATGAGCCTGTTCATCGGCGGGCTCGCTTTCCCGGGCAGCGAGACGATGATCGATCAGGTCAAGCTCGGCGTGCTCGCCGGATCGATCGTGTCCGCGCTGGCCGGGTTCGCCGTCCTCAAGGTGGCGAAGTAATGCGCAAATTCTTCGATTCTCGGCAATTGCACCACGCGCCCGAGCGCGAGCTGCACAATGGCGGTTTCACCGATTATGCCGAGAAGCCGTCGCGCGCGCAGTCGATCCTCGCGGCGATCGCGAGCGCGGAAGCGCCCGCGGATCGCGGCGAGGACCCGATCCTGGCGGTGCATGACGCGGGCTATGTCGCCTTCCTCAAGACCGCGGCAGCGCGCTGGGCGGAGGCGGGGCGGCCGGGCGATGTCGTCGGTTATGTCTGGCCGGTGGTCGGTCGGCGGCCGCTTCGGCTCGAGCGGATCGACGCGCTGATCGGGCAATATGGTTTCGACGCCGCGACCCCGATCACGCCGCAAACCTGGGAAAGTGCCTATTGGAGCGCGCAGTCGGCGCTCGCCGCGACGCACGCGGTGCTGGCCGGCGAGCGTGCCGCCTTTGCGTTGTGCCGTCCGCCCGGCCATCATGCCGGCGCCGACTATTTCGGCGGCTATTGTCATCTCAACAGCGCGGCGATCGCGGCCCAGGCGGCGCGCGACGCGGGCAGGCGACGCGTCGCGATCCTCGATATCGACTATCATCACGGCAACGGCACGCAGGACATCTTCTGGACGCGCGGCGACGTGTTCTACGCCTCGCTTCACGCCGATCCGGCGACCGATTATCCCTTCTATTGGGGCCATGAAGACGAGCGGGGAGAGGGTGAGGGGCTCGGCGCGACGCTCAACCTGCCATTGCCCCAGGGCACCACGCTCGGCGCGTTTCGTACCGCCCAGGCGCGGGCGCTGCGCGCGATCTCCGATTTCGGCGCCGAGTTGCTGGTGGTGAGCTTCGGCGCCGATACCTATGCCGGCGACCCGATCTCCGCCTTCCGGCTCGAGACGCCGGATTATGCCATCCTCGCCGCCGACATCGCCGCCGCGGGGCTACCCACCGTGATCGTGATGGAAGGTGGCTATGCGGTCGACGCGCTGGGGGCGAACGTCGCGAGCTTGCTCGGCGGGTTCTAAATGGCGCTGGCGAAAGGCAGTCCCGATTATCGCCGGCTGACACTGGCGATGCTGTTCGCCGGCTTCTCTACCTTTTCGCTGCTCTATTCGGCGCAGCCCTTGCTGCCGTTGTTCGCGCACGATTTTCACCTGAGCGCGGAAGCCGCTAGTCTGGCGGTTGGATTGGCGACGGGGCCGCTGGCGATCGGCATCCTGGTCGCGGGCGCGCTGTCCGATCGCTGGGGGCGGCGGCCGATGATGGTCGCGGCGATGTTCCTGGCCGGCGCGTTCAGCCTGGCAACCGCGGCAGCGCCGGGCTGGCCGGCGTTGCTCGCCCTGCGCTTCTTGACCGGGGTCGCGCTGGCAGGCGTGCCGGCAGTCGCGATGGCCTATGTCAGCGAGGAGGTCGATCATGCCTCGGTGGGGTCCGCGATGGGTCTCTATATCGGCGGCAGTGCGATCGGCGGGATGGCGGGACGGCTCGGGGTGAGCCTGCTGACCGACATCGCCGGTTGGCGCGGCGCGGTGGCGCTGGTCGGCGTGGCGGGGCTAGTGATGGCGGAGGCGTTCCGCCGGCTCGCTCCCGAATCGCGACATTTCGTACGATCGGCGCCGCCGCCGGGGGAGGTCGCGCGCGGGTTCGTCGGCCTGTTCCGCGACCGCGCCATGCCGCTCCTGTTCCTGGAGGCGTTCGTGCTGATGGGCGTGTTCGTCAGCATCTACAATTATGCCGGGTTCCGGCTGATGGCGGCGCCGTACGGATTGGGCCATGCCGCGGTCGGCGCGATCTTCCTGCTCTATCTGCTCGGCTCGTGGAGCTCGGCCTGGTTCGGCGGCGTGGCCGGACGGTTCGGGCGGCGGCGCATCTTCTGGATGCCGGTCGTGCTGCTGATTGCCGGGACCGCGCTGACCGCGGCGCAGCCGCTGACGCTGGTCGTGGCGGGCATCGGCGTGGTCACGATCGGCTTTTTCGGCGCGCATTCGATCGCCAGCGCCTGGGTCGGCCGCCGCGCGCTCGGGCGCCGGGGGCAGGCGGCGGCGCTCTATCTGTTCTTCTATTACGCCGGGTCGAGCGTGCTGGGTTCCTTGTGTGGAATCGCCTGGACCCGCGCGGGCTGGCCGGGCGTGACCTGGTTCTGCATCGCACTGGGCGCGGTCGCGTTGGTCGCGGGCCTGGTGCTGCGGACGATCCCGCCGCTGCCCGAGAACGAGGCCCCGCCGTCCAAGCCGCTGGGGACCGATTGATTTTTTTGGGGCGCGGGAACCGATCGCCCGTATCGAGCGTTGATTACCAGCTTGAACGAAAGAGAGAGCATTTAGACGATCAGACGCTTCGTGCGTAGGATCGTCCTAGGGAGCCCCGCCGCACATCGTGCGACGGGGCTTACTTTTTACGGCTTGTCGCTTCGTCTCGATCGTTGACCGGGTCACGATACGCGATAGACCGTGAGCCGCTGACGTTCGATACCATCGGTCCCTATCGCCTGACCCGGGCCGATCTGTTCTGGGCTTCGCTGATCATCAGTTTCCGCTTGGGCTCGCGGGGGACGTTGCTCACCTGTTATTCTCTGGCGGCGGCGTTGATCGTCCTGATCGTCATCGGGTTGTTGTCCAGCGACTATGTGATCGTTGCGCTTGCCGCCTTCTGGCTGACCTGGCTATTCATGATCGGGCCGGCCTTGCGGTCGCTCAAGCGGAGCCAGGACATCTATATGTCCTTCGATCCGGAAGGCATCGTCGCCCAAACGCCGACCACGCGGACCATCTACAAATGGTCGACGATGGATCGCGCGGCATGCGTCGGGTCGCGCCTTTTCCTGATGGTCACCGGCCGATGCGCGCTGGTGGTGGCGGAGCGCTATACCAGTCGCGCCAATCTCGAAGCCATCATCGCGACGGTGGATGCCCATCGGCGGGCCGGGTCCGCTTAGCGCGCGACGAGAGCGAACCGGTCCGGCCGTCCTCGGCCGCGAGCAAGCGCGTTGCAACGAATTAGGGGGCGGGCGCCGCCACCACGGTTTCTTGCGCGGCGATCGCCTGCCAGCGGCCCGCGCGCCAGAGGAAGATATCGGTGAAGCGAACGCGACCGACGACCTTTCCATCGGGCGCGATCTGGGTGTTGAGGCCGCGGACGATACCGGTCGCGCCCTCGACGCGGGCGGTCATTTCGCTGAGCTGGAGGCGGGACGACGGCCGTTGAGGGAGGCGGGCCAGCATGTCGGTACGGCGCACGATCACGCCCTGCCAGTTATTGTCGGCGAAGTCCGGTGCGAGGTGGCAGGCGAGGGCCGCGCCGTCGCGCGCTTCGAGCGCGGCGACCCAGCGGTCTTCCGCTTGCCGCAGCCCGGCAGGCGTGCGCGGTTCGGTTGGGCACGCGGCAGCGAGTGCGAGCAGCAACAACGGCATGGGTCAGACTCCGCCGGCGGGGACGGAGGTGGATTACCACGCCTCGCTTCCTCCAAACAGCAACGACGCGGGAGCAAGTCCCGCGTCGTCGTCGGTCGGCGCCGGAGCGCCGCCGGCCGTGCCCGCGTGTGCGCTCCTCGCTTCGCATGTTCGCACCGGCGCGTAGCCACCGGCTACGCGCCTCGCGCGGTCAGAGCTTCGATGTCAGCTCCGGCACGATCTTGAACAGATCGCCGACCAGGCCGATGTCCGCGACCTGGAAGATGGGCGCGTCTTCGTCCTTGTTGATGGCAATGATCGTCTTCGAATCCTTCATGCCCGCCAGATGCTGGATCGCGCCCGAGATGCCGATCGCCATATAGACTTCGGGGGCGACGATCTTGCCGGTCTGGCCGACCTGATAGTCGTTGGGGACGTAGCCCGCATCGACCGCGGCGCGCGACGCGCCGACCGCGGCGCCGAGCTTGTCGGCGAGCGGTTCGATCACGGTGTGGAAGTTCTCGCTCGAGGCGAGCGCGCGGCCGCCCGAGACGATCACCTTGGCGCTGGTCAGCTCGGGGCGTTCCAGCTTGGCGATCTCGGCATTGACGAAGGTCGACACGCCCTTGTCGCCGGTCGAGGCGACCTTTTCGATCGCGCCGTTGCCGCCCTCGGCCGCGGCCTTCTCGAACGCGGTGCCGCGCACGGTCAGGACCTTCTTGGCGTCCCTGGTCTGAACGGTGGCGATCGCGTTGCCGGCATAGATCGGACGCGTGAACGTATCCTCGCCTTCGACCGACAGGATGTCGCTGATCTGCATGACGTCGAGCAACGCGGCGACGCGCGGCGCGATGTTCTTGCCGTTGGTGGTGGCCGGCGCGACGAACGCGTCATGGCTGCCCATCAGTTCGGCGACGAGCGGCGCGACATTCTCGGCCAGCGCATGCGCATAGGCTGCGTCGTCGGCGACATGGACCTTGCCCACGCCGGCGATCCTGGCGGCGGCGGCGGCGACGCCGTCGACGCCCTGGCCGGCGACCAGCAGATGGACCTCGCCCAGCTTCGACGCGGCGGTCACCGCGGAAAGCGTGGCATCCTTGACGGCCGAACCGTCATGCTCAACCCAGACGAGCGTCTTCACTTGGCAACTCCCAGAGCCTTGAGTTTGGCGACCAGCTCATCGACATCGGCGACCTTCACGCCGGCGGTGCGCTTGGCCGGTTCGACGACCTTGAGGGTCGTCAGGCGGGGGCTGACATCGACGCCGTAATCGCCCGGCGCCTTGGTCGCGAGCGGCTTCGACTTCGCCTTCATGATGTTGGGCAGCGAGGCGTAGCGCGGTTCGTTGAGACGCAGGTCGGTGGTGACCACCGCCGGCAGCGTGAAGCTGTCGGTCTCGAGGCCGCCATCGACTTCGCGGGTCACCGAGACCTTGTCGCCTTCGACCTCGACCTTCGACGCGAAGGTGCCCTGGCCCCAGCCGGTGAGTGCCGCGAGCATCTGGCCGGTCTGGTTGTTGTCGTCGTCGATGGCCTGCTTGCCCAGGATCACCAGGCCCGGCTGTTCCTCGTCGCAGATCGCCTTGAGGATCTTGGCGACGCCGAGCGGCTCGACCTTGTCGTCCGTTTGCACCAGGATGGCGCGATCGGCGCCCATCGCCAGCGCGGTGCGCAGCGTTTCCTGCGACTTCGCCTCGCCGATCGACACTGCGACGATCTCGGTCGCGACGCCCTTTTCCTTCAGGCGGATCGCTTCCTCGACCGCGATCTCGTCGAACGGGTTCATCGACATCTTGACGTTGGCCAGGTCGACCCCCGTCCCGTCCGCCTTCACGCGGGGCTTCACGTTGTAGTCAAGCACGCGCTTGACCGGCACCAAGACTTTCATTCCATCCACTCCTGTGGTCCCAACTCCTTTCCCGGGGAGGAGAGGAGGAGGTAGTCCAAACCTTCTCCAGAGGGAGAAGGATAGCGCAGCTTGGCAGCTCGCTGCCTAGCCGAGCTTGGATGAGGGGATATGCTCTCGATAGGGTGATCCCCTCACCCAGCTACGACTAGGGCCTTGCTGCGCAAGACCCAAGTCTACGCAACCCTCTCCCGACGGGAGAGGGGAAAAATCAAGCCGCCTTCTTCACTTCCGCGACGATCTTCTGTGCCGCGTCGCCGAGATCGTTGGCAGGAACGATCGCCAGGCCCGAATTGGCCAGGATGTCCTTGCCCTGCTGGACGTTGGTGCCTTCGAGGCGGACGACCAGCGGCACGCTCAAATTCACTTCCTTCGCCGCCGCGACGATGCCCTCGGCAATGATGTCGCAGCGCATGATGCCGCCGAAGATGTTGACCAGGATGCCCTTCACCGCGGGGTCGCTCAGGATGATCTTGAACGCCGCGGTGACCTTCTCCTTGTTGGCGCCGCCGCCGACATCGAGGAAGTTGGCCGGGAACATGCCGTTGAGCTTGATGATGTCCATCGTCGCCATCGCGAGGCCGGCGCCGTTGACCATGCAGCCGATGTCGCCGTCGAGCTTGATATAGGCGAGGTCGTATTTCGACGCTTCGAGCTCGGCGGGATCCTCCTCGGTCTCGTCGCGCAGCGCGAGCAGGTCCTTGTGGCGGAACATCGCGTTCGAATCGAAGCCGACCTTGGCGTCGAGCACCATCAGCTTGCCGTCGTCGGTGACCGCCAGCGGGTTGATCTCGATCTGGCTGGCGTCGGTGCCGAGGAACGTGTCGTAGAGCTTGCCGGCGACCGATGCGGCCTGCTTGGCGAGGTCGCCGGTCAGGCCGAGCGCGTTGGCGACGGCGCGGCCGTGATGCGGCATGAAGCCGGTCGCGGGGTCGACGTCGAACGTGTGGATCTTCTCCGGCGTGTCGTGCGCCACGGTCTCGATGTCCATGCCGCCTTCGGTCGAGACGACGAACGCGACGCGGCCGGTGACGCGGTCGACCAGCGCCGCGAGGTAGAATTCCTTGGCGATGTCGACGCCGTCGGTGACGTAGAGGCGGTTGACCTGCTTGCCGTGCTCGCCGGTCTGGACGGTGACGAGCGTGTTGCCGAGCATGTCGGCTGCCGCTGCGCGAACCTCATCGAGCGTCTTGGCGAGGCGGACGCCGCCCTTGGCGTCGGGGCCCAATTCCTTGAACTTGCCCTTGCCGCGGCCACCGGCATGGATCTGCGCCTTCACGACATAGAGCGGCCCGGGCAGCTTCTTCGCGGCCTCGACCGCTTCGTCGACGGTCATCGCGGCATAGCCGGCGGGCACGGGCACGCCGAACTTCGCGAGCAGTTCCTTGGCCTGGTATTCGTGGATGTTCATGAAGGGGCCTTCTCTCGGGTTTTCGAAGAAAGAGAATGGGAGGGCCTTAAGCACAGCGGGAAAGATGAATCCACCCCCGCTCGCCTTGGGTGATCGATAGGGATATCCACATTCCCTCGGACTCGGTTGACGGCCTTCGATCCTCCCCCGCCAGGTGGAGGTGGCGCCGAAGGCGGCGGAGGGGGCGGTCGGCGATCCATTTAGGGTCCGGACTCATAACCACCAGATGACGGTGGCGGCGATGGCGATGGTTGCCATGAAGGTTTTGACGTTGCGGTCGAAGCGCGTGGCGACGCGACGCCAGTCCTTGAAGCGGCAGAACATGCGCTCGATGACGTTGCGCTGTTTGTAGATGGCGGGATCGCAGTCGAGCTTGGTTCGGCGGTGGCGTTTGGGCGGGATGACGGCGGTGGTGCCGCGCTCGGCGAGCCAAGCGCGCAAGTCGTTGCTGTCATAGCCCTTGTCGGCGACGAGTTCGGCGGATGGTGGCATGGCCGCGATACAAGCTTTGGCGACGCGCATGTCATGGACGTTGCCGGGGGTCAGCAGGAGGACGTGCGGCCTGCCCTCTTGTCGCAGATGGCATGGAGTTTGGTGTTCCGGCCGCCACGCGTCTGGCCGATAGCATTAGCCAAGGCCCCCCTTTTGCGCCGCCGGCGGTGCGGTGGACCTTGATGCAGCTACTGTCGATGAAGAGCCGGTCGGGCGCGTCCTCCGCACCCGCGAGCGCTGCGAAGATACTCTCCCACACTCCTCGCTCGGCCCAGCGCACGAAGCGATTGTAGAGCGTCTTCTTCGGCCCATAGACCTGCTCGGGGCAGTCGCCCCACCGCCCGCCTGACTGCAGCGCATGGACGATACCCGACAGCACCCGTCGATCGTCTACCCGCGGCATCCCTCGCGTATCTGTCGGCAAAAGCGGCGCTATCCGTGCCCACTGCGCGTCCGAAAACCAGAATAAACCCGCCATTCCCAACGCCTCCTCACCCGAGGCATTGAATCATCCCTCACTCCCCTTGGGAATCCTCTTTATGGGTCCGGACCCTAGTACAGTGCTTCCTCCCCTTCCGTCGGGCTGCGCCTGCCACCTCCCCATGGCGGGCAGGGCTATCGCATTTGAGCGAGGAGGCTGAAGAGGAAGTGGTCGTTCCATGAGGCTCGTTTGATTTTGCCTTTGATGGATCCTTTGTCTGGGTGGTGTCTGAGGAGGTTGAGAGCGAGCTTTCGGATGAGAGCGAGG
>NZ_JBQCCN010000088.1:0-4790 GCF_051962185.1 Sphingomonas sp. | reverse complement strand
GCGCGCCGGGTCGATCGCGACGACGAAGCCCGAATTGGCGTTGCGCTCGTTGCGCGAATATTGGCTCATGCCGTTGGTCGCGACGCGGCCTTCCTCGGACGTCGCCGCGACCACCGTGCCGCCCGGGCACATGCAGAAGCTATAGACCGTGCGCCCGTTCGAGGCGTGGTGCGAGATGTGATATTCGGCCGCGCCGAGGATCCTGTTGCCGGCGAACTTGCCGAACCGCGCCTTGTCGATCCACGATTGCGGATGCTCGATGCGCACGCCCATCGAGAAGGGCTTGGCCTCTACGAACACGCCCGCCGCCTGCAACATCGCGAACGTGTCGCGCGCGCTGTGGCCGATCGCCAGGACGACATGGTCGGCCTCGAGATATTCGCCATTGTGCAGATGCAGCCCGCGGATGCGGCGCTCGCCCTGCGCATCGGTGGCGATGTCGACGCCGTCTACCCGCGTGCCGAAGCGGTATTCGCCGCCCAATTCCTCGATCGTCGCGCGGATGCTTTCGACCATCGTCACCAGCCGGAAGGTGCCGATGTGCGGATGCGCCTCGGTCAATATTTCCTCGGGCGCGCCGGCCTTGACGAATTCGGTCAGCACCTTGCGGTCGAGGTGACGGCGGTCCTTGATCCGGCTGTAGAGCTTGCCGTCGGAAAAAGTGCCGGCGCCTCCCTCGCCGAACTGGACGTTGCTTTCGGGGTTGAGCACGCTCTTGCGCCACAGGCCCCAAGTGTCCTTGGTCCGCTGGCGCACGACCTGGCCGCGTTCGAGGATGATCGGGCGAAAGTCCATCTGGGCGAGGACCAATGCTGCGAGCAGGCCGCAGGGGCCGGTGCCGATCACGACCGGGCGCTTGCCCTTGCCCGAGGCGCGGGTGACGAACTTGTAGTCGGTGTCGGGCTTGGGACGGACATTGCTGTCGCCGGCGAACCGCGCCAGCACCGCCGCCTCGTCGCTGACGGTCAGGTCGATCGTATAGACCAACATGATCGCATTCTTGCGCCGCGCATCGTTGCCGCGCCGCGCAACCTCGAAGCCGAGCAACTCATCCCGGGCGATGCCGAGCCGCGTGCAGATCGCGGCGGGCAGCGCCTCGTCCGGATGGTCGAGCGGAAGAGTCAGGTCGTTCAGGCGGATCATCGGGGTGCTGTAGTGGCTGGGCGGCCGCGAGCCAATCGCAGTGTAGATCGTGATGTGCGAGCCGATCCACGCAAGCGATGCAGAGATCCCTTCCCGTTTACGGGAGGGGTTAGGGGAGGGCGTGTTTCTTCCGAACCCGGGAACGGCGACATGCCCTCCCCCGACCCCTCCCGCAAGCGGGAGGGGAGTTTTATTCACCCAGCCGCCAGGTACCGTGTGATCATGCACGTCGTCTCGCTGGCGATCACATCGTTCTGCTCCTGCCGCCCCGCCATCGCCGCGCGGTGTGACAGCGCGACCAGCAACGTCTCGATGATCGTCGCCGCGGTCGACAAATCGATCTCTGGCGCGATCTCGTCGGCATGCAGGCGCAGCACCGCTTCGATCCCCTCCGCCATCCGGCGGTTCATGCTGTCGGTCTTGTCCGCCACGCCGATCCGCGGGGCGAGCTCAATCACGACCTTGTGGAGGTCGGGCGCGATCTGGTGCGACACCAAGATCACGTCGACGATCGCGCGGATGCATTCGGCGAGCGTGATGCGCGGCCGGCCGGCCAGCGCCTGTTCGAGCGCGACGGTGAATTCGTCGCAGCAACGGTCGATCACCGCCGCGGCGAGCGCGGCCTTGTTGGGGAAATATTGGTAGAGCGACCCGACGCTGACGCCCGCTCGCTCGGCCGCGCGCGCGGTCGTGAAGCGCTCGTAACCGCCTTCGACCAAAAGCTGAGTACTTGCCTCGACGATCGCGTCGGTGGTCGCCCTGGCACGCCGCTGGGTCGGGATTTTCCTAGGGTTTACATCCATTTGATCGTCTCGCGCAGGCTCTTGGGAAAGCGAATGGAAAACATGAACGATCCGTCACATATGGTGCTGGCGCGGTCGCTCGATCAAGTGGCGCCCCCGCGCGGCGCCGAAGCCGAAAGGAAAGCCCATGCCGGTACAGCCCTATTCGAACCTGATCCGGTTGAAGCAATGGGCGGATCGCGGGCTCTACGAGATGGTGGAGGGCAATCTCGACCGGCTCGACGCGGAGGAGGCGCATATCGTCACCCGCATCCTCGACCATATCCACGCCGTCGACCGCATCTTCCAGCATCATCTCCAGGGCCTGCCGCACGGCCTGAAGGGACCGCGATCGGAGGTTCTGCCCGACATCGCGACTCTCGCGGCGAGCACGCGCGCGGTCGATACATGGTATGTCGATCATGTCGACGGGCTGTCGGCGGCGGAGTTCGATCAGCCAGTGGATTTCACTTATACCAACGGCAATTCGATGCGGATGACGTGCGGAGAGATCCTGCTCCACGTCTGCCTGCACGGCACCTATCACCGCGGCAATGCCGGCATCCTGTTCCAGAGGAAGGGCGTGGCGGGGCCGCGCGACGCGATGACCGATTATCTCGAGGCGATGGCGCTGGCAGCGTGAGCGCGGGTTGGTCGGCAAGCCGGATTCCCCTCCCGCTTGCGGGAGGGGTTAGGGGAGGGCTTGTCCCTTTTGCGGCGGATTTGGCGACATGCCCTCCCCCGACCCCTCCCGTAAACGGGAGGGGAGAAGTGCAGCCCGCTTGCCGGTCAGTCCTCTGTCGCCTCGGCCATGTCCATGAAAGTGCGCGCCGCGTCGCGGTCGGCTTCGTCCTTGAACGCGACGTCGAGATCGGGCGCGACCCCGAGCATGTACATCAACGTCCACAAGGCGAATCGGCGCGGGCGGTCTTTCTCCAGGCCGAAATCGACGCGCATCTTCTCGGTCCCGGCCTCGAATGCGGCGGGAGAGAGGACCGCGATATCGGCGGTACCGAAATAGCGGCGGAATTGGTCGTCGAGGTCCATATCAGCTCTAATAGATCCGCTCGTATGAATTGAACACGCCTCCCCGGCGTAGGCCGGGGCCCAGCCGCGATGGCCTCTCGACGGCGGGATGCCATCTCCACATCTTCGATGCTGGGCTCCTGCCTTCGCCGGGGAGGCGTATGCTCTGGAGGCGCTGAACTACCGCGCCCGGACCAGCGCCGCGTCGAGCGCCTGGAGGAAGCGCGAGCGGTCGGCCTTGCTGAATGCCGCCGGCCCGCCGAGCTGATCGCCGCCGGCGCGCAGGTCGGCCATGATCGCGCGCGTCGCGATCGCCGCCCCGATCGAGCTGGTGGTGAAGGGCTTGCCGGTGGGCGCGATGACCTGCGCGCCGGCCTTGAGCGCGCGGTCGGCGAGCAGGATGTCGGCGGTCACCACCACCGCGCCGGGGCCCGCATTCTCGGCGATCCAGTCGTCGGCGGCGTCGAAACCGTCGCTCACCACGATGCGGGTGATCAGCGGATGCACGGGAACGCGGAGGTGGCTGTTGCTCACCACCCAGACGGGCACCTCGACCCGCCACGCGACCTTGTAGATCTCATCCTTGACCGGGCAGGCGTCGGCATCGACCAGGATGCGGCGAGGAGGTGGGATGTTCATCCAGCTTCCCATAATCCGTTCGTGCCGAGCTTGTCGAAGCACGGTACTGAAGCGCATCCGAATACGCTTCCCCGGCGACGGCCGGGGCCCGATCGCGACGGATTCTCGATCGCGGGACGCCCTCTCTCTGGCACGAAACTGGGCCCCTGCCTTCGCCGGGGAGGCGTAAAGAGAAAAGGCATTCCTAAATCCCCGGTACACCCAGCTATCGGTTGAAGCGAAAGCTTACGACTGCGGCCGTGGTCCCTTGTTCGGACGCGGGCCCTTGCGGTGCGCATGCGGCGGGCGGCCTCGCCCCGGCGGCGGCCCCTGACGGCGAACCTGACCGTCGCCGCTCGGCGCCGCGCGATGCAGCGTCCGGCGCGCGGGCGGGCCAGAGGGGGCGGCGCCGTCGACCGGCTCGATCCGCACACCGCTATCGTCTTCGCCGTCCGCGCCGGCGCTCTTCGCGACGGCCTGGGCGAAGCGTGCCGCGATCGCGCGCGGAATCTGGAAGCCGGTCTCGTTGGCCTGGATGCGGATCGCGCCGACCTCGTTCTTGGTGATCCCACCGCGACGGCAGATCAGCGGTAGAATCCAGCGCGGGTCGGCATTCTGGCGGCGGCCGATGTTCATGCGGAACCACACCGTATCGTCGAAGCCCTGACGATGATGCGCCTTGGGTCCTTCGGGCACGCGATCGATCATTTCCTCGGGCGCGGGCATCGCGGCGCGATGCGCGTGGACCAGCGCCGCGGCGATCTCCTGCGGCGACTTGTTCTTGAGCAATTCCTCGCCGATCACCCAATCGTCGGGATCGGGCTCGACCGGCTGGCTCAGTGCTTCGATCAGGCGGTCGCGATCCTTGGCGCGGATGTCGTCGGCGCTCGGCACCGGCACCCATTCCGCAGCGATGCGCGCCGAGCGCAGCATCATCTCGACGCGCTTGCGGCGCGGATAAGGAACGATCAGCACCGCCGTGCCCTTCTTGCCCGCGCGGCCGGTGCGGCCCGAGCGGTGCTGCAAGGTCTCGGCGTCGCGCGGCATCTCGACATGCACGACGAGGCTGAGCGTCGGCAAGTCGATGCCGCGCGCCGCGACGTCGGTCGCGACGCAGACCCGCGCGCGACGGTCGCGCAGCGCCTGAAGCGCCTGGTTGCGCTCGTTCTGGCTATGCTCGCCCGACAGCGCCACCGCCGCGAAGCCGCGCTCCGACAGGCT
>NZ_JBQCCN010000087.1:0-11511 GCF_051962185.1 Sphingomonas sp. | reverse complement strand
GGTTTTTTCTTAAATCTTCCTACTCTCCCGTCAGGCTTGAGCGTGCAATAAGAGCATTTAACAATATTGAAGAATGGGATGACGACTTTGATGACTTATTAATACCGGAATTAGGGTGAGGTGCGTCACGCATTACGCATTGCGGTGACACGTGCAATAACCCCTTTGCTCTGCGGAATTACGGTGACAGTTTAATAAAAGCACCAAATTGGAGTCAGTTGGCCGCCGCTAGGGGCCGGCCCGCGCTACACCGGCATCATGGCCGGGGTCGACCGATCGGCAGGCGGGCGTGGGTCGAAGACATCGAGAAGATCACCGGCCGCGTGCTAGCACCGAGAAAGCGCGGGCCGAAGGTTGAGTTTAGTGCATTTAGGGTCCGGACTCATAACCACCATATGACGGTGGCGGCGATGGCGATGGCCATGAAGGTTTTAACGTTTCGATCGAAGCGCATGGCGACACGGCGCCAGTCCTTGAAGCGGCAGAACATGCGCTCGATGACGTTGCGCTGTTTGTAGATGACGGGATCGCAGTCGAGCTTGACCCTGCGATGTCGCTGGGCGGGATAACCGCGGTGGTGCCCCGTTCGGCGAGCCAGGCGCGCAAGTCGTTGCTGTCATAGCCTTTGTCGGCGACGAGTTCGGCAGACGGCGGCATGGCTGCGATGCAGGCCTTGGCGACGCGCATGTCATGGACGTTGCCTGGTGTCAGCAGACCTTCTTCGAGGACGGCGACTACGTCCTCTATCGCGATCTCCTGGCCGGGGCCGCCCATCGGGCGGGTGCCGAGATCTGGGCCTATTGCCTGATGCCCAACCACATCCATGTCATCGTCGTGCCCTTGGACGAGGATGGGCTGCGTCGCACCGTCGCGGTAGCCTGCACCATAGTTAACCCAAAACTAACCACATCCTGAAACAAGGTCCGCGACTGCACCCGGGGGAAGTACGCGATGACGATGGCGATCAGGACGAGCGAGCTGGCGACCTTGCTGGACTCGATCCCGCCCGGCGTGCGCATTCTCTCGCTCGACTGTTTCGACACGCTGGTCTGGCGCAATTGCGCGAGCCCGGCCGACGTCTTCGCCGAATTGACGACGCCGGGCGGCGCGATTCCCGTGCGGCGCGCGGCCGAGACGCTGGCGCGCAACGGTCGCCGCGTCGCCGACGGCGGCAGCGAGGTCGGGATCGCCGACATCCATCGCGAATTGCGTCCCGGCGGCGACGTCGCCGCGTCGGTCGCCGAGGAGATCGCCGCCGAGCACCGCCATTGCTTCGGCTTTCGCCCGGTCATGGACCTGATCGCCGCCGCCAAGGCGCGCGGGCTGCAGGTCATCATCGTCAGCGACACCTATCTCGATGAGGACGAGCTGCGCGCGCTGATCGCCGCGGCGTGCGGGGAAGAGACGGCGGGGCGGATCGACCGCATCTTCGCGTCCTCGGCTTACGGCGTCGGCAAGGGCGGCGGGCTGTTCGAGCCGGTGCTCGATGCGCTCGGCTGCGCGCCGACCGCGATCTTCCACCTCGGCGACAACGAAATCGCCGACCAGGTCGCGCCCAGCGCACTCGGCATTCCCTGCGCGCATCTCGTCCAGTTCGACGATCAGGCGCGCGCGCGGCTGCGGCTCGAAGGATCGGTCAGCGCGATGATCGATCCGGCGGTGCGCGTCACGGTGCCCGCTTTCCAGCCGCACCGCGCGCTGGTGTCGCTGCGCGGCGAGAGCGATGACGCTCATGCGCTGGGCCATGACGTGCTCGGTCCGCTGCTGACCGGCTATTGCCGCTGGCTGGCCGACGAGGTCGCGACGATCGCCGAGCGCGACGGCAAGGCGCCGCATCTGCTGTTCCTGCTGCGCGACGGTCATTTGCCGGCACAGGTGCACCGCACCCTGTTTCCCGACGCCGGTTCGGCCCAGGTCGAGATCAGCCGCTTCACCTCGACGGCGGCGAGCTTCATCGACCGCGACGCCGTCCGCGCCTGGCTCAGCAGCCAGCTCGATATCGCGCGCAACGACGTGGTCGCGCGGCAATTGCTCCATTCGAACGACGAAGTGGCGAAGATCGCGCCGCGGCAGAAGATGGCCGATCGCGACGTCATCGCCGCGCTGTCGACCGACGCCGTGCTCGATCGCGTGGTGACGCGTTCGCGGCGCTTCGCCGACCGGCTGATCGCGCATCTGACGCGCGTCGGGGTCGAGCCGGGCGACACGGTGATCCTGGCCGATCTCGGCTATAACGGCTCGGTCCAGAACCAGCTGGCGCCGATGCTGGTCGCGCGGATGGGATTGAAGGTCGCCGGCCGCTATCTGCTGCTGCGCGAGCGCGCCGCGACCGGTCTCGACAAGGCCGGCTATCTCGACGCGCGGCATTACGATCACCAGATCCTCAACGCGCTGTGCGATTCGATCGCCGTGATCGAGCAATTGTGCACCGTCGATCAGGGCTCGGTGATGGACTACAAGCCCGATGGCCGCCCGATCCGCGCCGGCCGCGACACCGGCAAGCGCCAGGTCGCCGGGCGTAACGCCGCACAGGCCGGCTGTCTCGCCTTCGCTCAAGCGACGGCCGGCTGGACCGGCCCCCATGCCGCGTCCGACACGCCGGACGCCCGGCGCGTCGCCGCCGCCGCGGCGCTGACGCGGCTGCTGTTCTTTCCCACCAATGCAGAGGTCGCCGCGCTGTCGGCGTTCGAGCACGACGTCAATCTCGGCACGCGCGAGCGGGTCGAACTGCTCGACGCCGACGCCGCCGAGAGGGGGCTGCGCCGCAGCGGGCTGTTCCATCTCGACGAAGCGATGCGCATCTTCCTGCCGGGCGAATTGCGCCGTGGCGGCATCGCGCTCAACATGGCGCTGTTCGCGATGCGCCGTTTCGGGCTCGAGCTGACCGGCGGCGACATCCAGGGCGAGCCGATCCCGCTGCCGGTGATGCTGGCCGACGATCGCGGGCAGATCGTGGTCGACGTTCCCGCCTATCCCACCCAGGACGGATTCTTCGCCGCCAACATTCCGATCGGCGCCGGCAAGATGGCCGGTGTGCAATGGGGCCGCGCCTATGACTGGGTGCAGATCGAGGACGCGCGCTTCTTCACCGTCGAGAGCCTGGCCGACGCCGGCCGCCGCGGCACGCCGGCGCAACTGGTCCATGACGGAATGGACAATCCCGCCGGCGACCTGTTCCATTGCCTGGCGGAAACCGCCTTCACCCTGGTGCCGCCGCCCGCCAATCGCGACGGCGGCAACATGGTGCTGACGATCGTGTTCCGGCCGATCGCGCGACGTGCAAGGGAGGCGGCACGGCTGGCGGCGTGACCCGGGGGGCCAGGGTCCGTTTCCCAATTGCTCGCGCGGCGGGCCGGAGCGGTTCACGACGCAATCGCGCCGGACCAGCCGTTCGAGGTTCTCGCGCTGGCGCGATGTCCTGACCGGCGGGCGATCCCGCTCGTTCGGCAGCGCCTTAGGCGCGATGCGCGGCGCGGCTGTCGTCGGGCGCCTCGTCGCGCGCCCTCAGCCCGTAATCGCGCAGTACTTCCGCCACGCGCAGCCGATAGTCGGCGAACACGCCGCCGCGTCCCGCCGCCTGGGCGCGGCGATGATCCTCCGTATTGCGCCACGCGGCCACCGCAGCCTCGTCCCGGAAGAAGCTGAGCGACAGGATCTTGCCGGGGGTGGCCAGGCTCTCGAACCGCTCGACCGACAGGAAACCGTCGATCACCTCTAGCTCGGGCTTCAGCCGCGCCGCGATGTCGAGATAGGCCGTGCGGCGGCCATCGGCGGGCTCGACCTCGAAGATCACCGCGATCATCGATCGACCCTGGCCAGGAACAGCCGATCCTCGCGCCGGATGAAGCGCCGTTCGTGCGCGAAGGCGAAATTCTCGCGACCCAGCGGATGGTCGCGCAACCGCGCGCGATACGCTTCGTAATCGGCCAGGCTGGCAACGTTATAGACGCCATAAGCGGTCGTTGCCGATCCCTCGTGCGGCGCGAAATAGCCGATCAGGTCGGCGCCGCATTCGGGGATCGCCCGCCCCCAGGCGCGGGCATAGTCGACGAACGCGTCGCGGCCCCAGGGCTCGATGTCGTAGCGGATGAAGCAGGTGATCATTCGGTCGTCTCCAAAGTGTCGCGTCACTTTAGCGATTCCGGCCGCGGCGATGCTTCGGTACAGGTCGAACCATGAGCGAAGGACCCTATATCGCGGAGATCGCGGCGCTGATCGGCGATCCCGCGCGGACCAACATGCTGACCGCGCTGATGGACGGCCGGGCGCTGACGGTGAGCGAATTGGCCGGCGTCGCCGGCATCACCCTGCCGACCGCGAGCGGCCATATCGCGCGGATGGAGACGGCCGGGCTGTTGTCGGCCGAGAAGCAGGGGCGGCATCGTTATCTCCGGCTGTCGGGCCCCGACGTCGCCGGCGCGCTCGAGGCGCTGATGGAACTCGCCCAGCGCACCGGCGCGGTGCGCGTACGGACGGGGCCGCGCGACCCCGCGATGCGCGAGGCGCGGGTGTGCTACGACCATCTCGCCGGCGCCCGCGCGGTGGCGGTGGCGAGCCGGCTCGGCGAGCACGGGCTGATGGTCGATCACGGCCTGACCGATGCCGGCCGCGCCTGGCTGGCCGAGCGCGGTTTCGTCAAAGGCGACGGGCGACGCCCGTTCTGCCGCACCTGCCTCGACTGGAGCGAGCGCCGGCATCATCTCGGCGGCGCCCTGGGCGCGCAAATCCTGAGCCGCGCACTCGACGAAGGCTGGGCGCGGCGAGGCGAGGGCAGGGTGATCGAATTCAGCCAGCGCGGTACGGCGTCGTTCGATCGGTTGTTCGGGCTCTAGGCGACGGTCGGCGCGGGAAAACATAAGAAGGTTCACGCAAAGGCGCGAAGGCGCAAAGATTTTCGTTCGCGCGGAGGCGCGGAGGGCGCAGAGCGCAGGATCGACGAGGCAACGCGGAGCTTCGCTATGCGAAGCTCCATGGAATCTCCGCGTTCTCTGCGCCTCTGCGCGAACCAATTACTTCTCTTCGCGTCTTCGCGCCTCCGCGTGAACCAATTCCCGCCCCCGAGCCGAAATCGTAGCCCACGCCGGAAAGCGAAAACCCCGACGGCTCGAAAGCCGCCGGGGTTCGCCCGCAAGGCACCGGCATCATCTGGGGGTATGCCGGCGCCCCTATTCGAGCAATCATCCGGCCGCGCCGCCGTGGCGGACGTGACGGTCGATGGTCCCGAAAATCGGTGCGCCGCATGCCGCGACGCTCTGTCATCAATAACGACCGGCAGGCGTCCGGCTTAAGCGGCGAAACGGCGAAAACCCCGGTAGTCCGACGGACCACCGGGGTTCGTTGGTCGGCCCCGACACCCTTTCGTGAAGGGGGGTGGTGCCGAGGCCGGACGCCCTTGGCGCTTACGCGCCTCAGCCGCCCAGAAGCTTGAGCACGCCCTGCGAGCTCTGGTTGGCCTGGGCCAGCATTGCGGTCGAGGCCTGGCTCAGGATCTGCGCCTTGGCGAGATTGGTCGATTCAGCCGAGAAGTCGGCGTCCTGAATGCGGCTGCGCGCATCGGTCAGGTTGGTCGCGTTGTTGGTCAGGTTGTTGACCGCCGACTGCAGACGGTTCTGCGCGGCGCCGAGGCCCGCGCGGGTCGTCGACACTTCGTTGATCGCATCGTCGAACGCCGACAGGGTCAGGCCGGTCTTCATCTTGTTGGCGGTGAAGTCGACCACCGCCGACAGCTTGGTCGTGCCGGCGTTGAGCTGGGTGAACGACATCTGGACGGTGTCGCTCGAATTGGCGCCGGCCTGGATCGTGACCGTGTTGGACGCGGTGGCGAACAGGTTCTTGCCGTTATAGGTGGTGTTGGCGACGATCGAGCTGATCTGCGCGCCCAGCGCGTCCTGCTCGGCCGTGATGTTGGCGAGGTCGCTGGCCGAATAGGTGCCGTTGGCCGACTGCACCGCGAGTTCGCGCATGCGCTGCAGCATGTTGGTGACTTCGTCGAGCGCGCCTTCGGCGGTCTGCGCCATCGAGATGCCGTCGTTGGCGTTGCGCACGCCCTGGTTCATGCCGCGAATCTGTGCGGTCATCGAGGCCGAGATGGCCAGGCCGGCGGCATCGTCCTTGGCCGAGTTGATCCGCATGCCGGTCGACAGGCGGTTCATGGCGTTCGACAAGGCGTCGTTCGCCTTGGTCGACGCGTTCTGCGCGCGAAGCGCCGAGATGTTACTACCGATAACGGTCATGTTGGTCTCCGTTGCTGACGCTCCCCGCCACCCCCAAGGCAGAAGGTCGAGCCGTCGAACGCAACGAACGACCGCTTTCGCGACCGTTTAAGTAAATTTTTTCGTCACCATGAAAATCCCGGCGGCGGATCGGCCGCCGGGATCTTCCGGTACGCTTCACTGGAAGCCTGTCCTGCCCAGCCCCTCGGGGGGATGGGACCGGGCAGGATCCCCTTCGTTAGCCGAGCAGCTTGAGCACGCCCTGCTGGGTCTGGTTGGCCTGGGCCAGCATCGAGGTCGAGGCCTGGGCCAGGATCTGGGCCTTCGCCAGGTTGGTCGATTCCGTCGAGAAGTCGGCGTCCTGGATGCGGCTCTGCGCATCGGTCAGGTTGGTCGCGTTGTTGGTCAGGTTGTTGACCGCCGACTGCAGACGGTTCTGCGAGGCACCGAGGCCGGCGCGGGTCGTCGACACTTCGTTGATCGCGTCGTCGAAGTTCTGCAGCGTCAGGCCGGTCTTCATCTTGCTGTTGGTGAAGTCCACCACCGCCGACAGCTTGGTCGAGCTGGCGTCGAGTTCGGTGAAGCTCACCGAAATCGCGTCCGCCGTGTTGGCGCCGGCCTGGACCGAGACGCTGTTCGACGCGGTCGAGAACAGGTTCTTGCCGTTGAACGCGGTGTTGCTGACGATCGAGCCGATCTGCGCGGCCAGCGCGTCCTGCTCGGACGTGATGTTCGCCTTGTCGGTGGTCGAATAGGTGCCGTTGGCCGACTGCACCGCGAGCTCACGCATACGCTGCAGCATGTTGTTGACCTCGTCGAGCGCGCCTTCACCGGTCTGCGCCATCGAGATGCCGTCATTGGCGTTGCGGATGCCCTGGTTCATGCCCTTGATCTGGGCAGTCATCGAGGCCGAGATGGCGAGGCCGGCGGCGTCGTCCTTGGCCGAGTTGATGCGCTTGCCGGTCGACAGGCGGTTCATCGCGGTGGACAGGGCCAGGTTCGCCTGGTTCGAGGCATTCGTCGCACGAAGCGCCGAAACGTTGCTTCCGATAACAGTCATGTTCGTCTCCACTTGCTCCGACGATCCCCGCCTCTCCCCCGAATTGTGCGAGGGGCCGAGCCGTCTGAGCCAGAGAACGGCAATGATTTGCCGGGCTTTAGGCAAAAATTTGCCGGCCTTTTGCCGGTCCTTTCCATCCTGGGTAGCCACGCGGTAAATTTTTGCCGGCGTTGCCGGATGGTTTACGCCTCGTTTACCATATGCCGGGCATGTCCCCTTTCAACGAAGGGGGGCTAAATGCGTTCGATCTTTCCATCCGCCTCGGTGGTCCGGCAAAAATATGCCTTGGTCTCGTCGCTCCGGGCACAGGGCCTGGGCGTCGCGGAAGGCGATGCCCGCCCGCAGGCGAATGACGTCTTCCTGGTGATGGACGGCGAAACCGCGCCGATCGCGGAACGCACCCTGGTGATCTCCACCGAGGGGCGCGGGTTCCAGCGCGTATCGGGCGGCGCACCCGCCCGGCTGTCGTTCGGTCCCGCCGACAATGCGATCGGATCGGCTTTCGCTTATGCTTATGCCGCCGGCCCCGAAGCGCCGACCGCCGCCGATCCCGAAAGCCTGGCGCTGTTCGCCTTGGCCGAGCGCGTCGCCGGCTCCGATATCACCGTGCTGATCAACGGCCCGACCGGGACCGGCAAGGAAGTCCTCGCGCGCACGATCCATCAGAAGTCGCATCGCCGCGACAAGCCGTTCGTCGCGATCAATTGCGCAGCGCTCCCTGAAAGCATGCTCGAGGCGCTGCTGTTCGGCCATCAGAAGGGCTCGTTCACCGGCGCCAACGCCGCCGGCGAAGGCTTCTTCCGCGCCGCCGACGGCGGGACCCTGCTGCTCGACGAGATCGCCGAGATGCCGCTCCAGCTCCAGGCCAAGCTGCTCCGCGCGTTGCAGGAGCGCGAAGTCATTCCGATCGGCGCCTCGACCCCGGTCGCGGTCGACGTCCGCATCATCGCCTGCGCCAAGCGCGACCTGCCGGAGGACGTGGCGGCGGGGCGGTTCCGCGCCGACCTTTATTACCGCCTGTCGGTCTTCCCACTGACGACCCGCGCGCTTGCCGACCGGCCGCAGGACATTCCGGCGCTCGCCGCCGCGATGATCCTGCGCCATGCCGGCACGCGCCAGTCGGTCCCCTGGCCCGACCAGGGCGCGATCGACGTGCTGATGGCGCACGACTGGCCAGGCAACGTCCGCGAGCTCGAGAACGTCATCCAGCGCGCGCTGCTGTTCGCCGCGGGCGACGTGATCGGCGCCAATCACATCGTGTTCGATCGTCGCGTCGAGCCGCGGGCCGACCCGGTCCCGGCGCGCTCCGCCGACACGCTCGCCAACGTCGTCCAGTTCAGCGAATTCCAGGCGATCCGCGAGACGCTCGCCGCCTGCGGGGGCAGTCGGAGCGAGACCGCGCGGCGGCTCGGCATTTCCGAACGCACCCTTCGCTATCGCCTCGCCAAGGCGCGCGAGCTGGGTGAGGACATCACGAGGATGTGGGCATGAGCGGGATCAACGGTGTCGGCGGCGCGATGGGCGTCGACCGGGTGATGGCGCTGCGCGCGCAGATCCTCGAACGCAATGCGGCGCTGGCGCGGGCCAATGCGGCCAATGCGGCCAATGCCACCGGCGCGACCGGGAGCGTCCAGCCGGCGGGTCCCGCCAGCTTTTCGGACTCGCTGACGCAGGCGCTCAACAGCGTCAACGACAGCCAGAACCGTGCCGCCGACATCTCCGCCTCGTACGAGCGCGGCGAGACGATCGACATCGCCAAGGTGATGCTGGCCCGCCAGGAGGCGTCGGTCAGCTTCGAAGCGACCTTGCAAGTCAGGAACAAGCTCTTGTCCGCCTACAAGGACATCATGAGCATGCCGGTGTGAGATAGGCCATGAGCAACGAACTCACTCAAACCCCGCCGCTCGCCGCCGAGCGTTTCGCCAACCCGCTGAAGCAGATTCAGGGGATGATCGGCCAGCCCGCGATCAAGCGCAGCCTGCCGATGATCTTCATGGTCGGCCTCATCGCGTCCGCCGCCCTCGCCTGGTTCATGCTGTCGACGCCGACGCAGAAGACCCTGTTCACCGGTCTGCCCGATGCCGACAAGGCGCAGGTCATGGCCGCGCTCAAGACCGGCGGCATCACCGGCCGGATCGACGAGGCGACCGACGCACTGACCGTCAACGAGGACGATTATTCGAAGGCGCGGATGCTGCTCGCCGGCCAGGGCCTGCCCAAGGCGGCGCCGGGTGGGTACGCGATCCTCGACAATCTGCCGATGGGCGTTTCCCGCGCGGTCGAAGGCGAACGCCTGCGCCAGGCGCGCGAAACCGAACTGGCGCGCTCGATCGAGGATATCGATGCGGTCGCCGAGGCACGCGTGCATCTGGCGGTCCCCGAGAACACCGTGTTCGTCCGCGACAATGCCGCGCCCTCGGCCAGCGTCATCGTCAAGCTGCAGGCCGGCCGCGCGCTCAGCGACGCGCAGGTCGCGTCGATCGTCAATCTCGTCGCCTCGTCGGTGCCGGGAATGAAGCCCGACGACGTCACCATCGTCGACCAGATGGGGTCGCTGCTGTCCAAGCCCGGTGCGGGTGGCAATGGCGACGACGCCACGGTCCGCTATCAGCGCCAGGTCGAGCAGAAATATCGCGAACAGCTGAACCAGTTGCTGACGCCGCTGGTCGGTGCCGGCAATTTCACCGCCGAGGTGACCGCCGACGTCAATCTCGACGACACCAGTTCGACGCGCGAGAGCTATGACAAGGCCGGGTCGCTGCGTGCGGAGCAGGGCAATTGGACCAACAAGGACGCGCCCGGGGTCAACGCCCAGGCACCCGGCGGCATTCCCGGCGCGCTGTCGAATACGCCGCCGCCGCCGACCACGGTCGCGACCCCGACGCCTGCTCCGACGCCCGCGGCTGGCTCCGCTCCGGCGGCCGGAACGGCGGCGACGCCTGCCGCGGCCGGCGCGACGGCGGCATCCCCGGTCATGCCCGATACCAACAAGGCGACCGACTCCTACGCCCGTGCCTATGATCTCGGCCGCGAAGTCTCGGTCACCCGCAACGCACCGGGATCGCTGCGCCGCCTTTCGGTCGCGGTCGTGCTGCGCGACGTCGAGGGCTCGAAGCCGCGCTCGCCGGTCGAGATGCAGCAGATCACCCAGCTCGTGAATTCCGCGGTCGGCGCCAATGCGGCGCGCGGCGACCAGGTCACCGTGATCAGCCGGCGCTTCGCCGCGACGCCCGATCTCGGCGGCGGCCAACCCTGGTACGAAAGCGGCTGGCTGGCGATGGTGCTGCGCAACGCGACCGCGATCGTCATCGCGCTCCTGGTGCTGATGCTGGGGGTTCGTCCGCTGACCAAGGCGTTGCTCAAGAAGCGCGACGATGCCGGTCGCGCGGCGCTGGGCAACGACCTCGCCTCCAAGTTCGGCGTCAACCCGGCGCTCGGCGGCGCGGCGCCCGGCATGGGCAGCGGCCCGGGCGGCCAGCCGGTCAGCATCGACGCGCTCGAAAGCGCGCAGAATTTCGACGAACGGATCGGGATGGTGCGGGGCTTCACCCGCGACAACCCGACGCGTGCCGCACTGGCGGTGCGTGACATGATCAAATCGGACGCCCGCTGATGAACGCTCCCGCCAATTTCCGCGCCTATTCGGGCGTCGAACGCGCCGCCGTGCTGATGATGCTGGTTGGCGAGGAGGAGGCCGCGGCCATTCTCCAGAAGCTCGATCCCGAAGAGGTTCGCCAGCTCGGCAAGGCGATGTTCGCGGTCGCCGACGTCGGTGAGCCCGAGGTCGAGATGGTGCTCGACGATTTCGTCGGCAAGGCGCGCGAGCGCACCGCGATCGGCTTCGATCCCAAGCCGATCATCGAGACGATGATGACCAGGGCGCTCGGCCCCGAAAAGGCCGACAGCGTGCTGGCGCGGATCACGCCGCCCGACGCGCAATGCCAGCTCGAACTGCTCGACTGGATGGACGCGGCCGAGATCGCGGCGATGATCGAGAAGGAGCATCCGCAGATCGCCGCCGTCGTCATCGCCAACCTCGACCAGGACGTCGCCGGCCAGGTGCTCGAATTGCTGCCCGATGCGGCGCAGCCCGAGATTCTGCATCGCGTCGCCCGGCTCGGCCCGATCACGCCGGAGGCGGTCGAAACGCTGCGCACCATGCTCGCCAACCGCAGCGGCGCCAGCGGCGGCCAGGGGGCCGGCGTCATGCTCGGCGGCACGAAGGAGGCCGCGCGCATC
>NZ_JBQCCN010000086.1:0-3737 GCF_051962185.1 Sphingomonas sp. | reverse complement strand
GATCGCTTCCCTTGACGCTTGGTGAGTTGCCAGGGCCGCTTTGTCGACGCCCGCAGACAATCACAAGCCACTGGAGGATAGCCTGCAATGCATGGTTCCACCACCATCCCCACCTGCTTCGTCGGCTGCGATGTCGGCAAGGCCGAGGTCGTCGTCTTCGACAGCCGAACCGGGCGCACGACAAAAATACCCAATACCGGCGCGGCGCTGGCACGCTTTGCCGCGTCGCTTGATCCTGACGCGCTGGTGATCTGCGAGGCAACGGGTGGCTACGAAGCCGTCTTGCTCGATGCGCTGGTCACCGCCGGGCGACACGTGCACCGCGCCGATGCCCGCAAGGTGAAGGCCTTCATCCGCTCGCTCGGGATCCTCGGCAAAAGCGACGCGATCGATGCCTGTGCGCTCGCCCGCTATGGCACCGAATGCCACGATCGGCTCGCCCGCTGGCAGCCGCGCGATCGCCAACGCGACCGCCTTCACCTTCTCGTCTCCACTCGCCGCGACCTCGTCCGTGAGCGCGTCGCCTGCCGCAATCGCCTCCAGGCCCCCGGCATGGCGCCGATCGAACCTCGCCTCTGCCGCATCCTCGCAGCCCTCGATGCCGAAATCGCCGGCCTCGACACCGATATCGAAACGCTCATCAACGCCTGCGAACCGCTACGCCAGACCGTCTGCGTCTTGCGCTCCATCGCCGGCATCGGTCCCGCCACCGCCGCCCAGCTCGCCGCCCTCATGCCCGAGCTCGGCACCCTGGGGCGACGCCAGGCTGCCGCTCTCGCCGGCCTCGCTCCCCATCCAAGACAAAGTGGCAGCAACGACGCCTATCGCAGAACCCGCGGCGGTAGGCCCGAGATCAAACAGGCCCTCTTCATGGCCGCTCTCGCCGCCGCTCAACACAACCCAACCCTGCGCGACTTCTACCAACGCCTCAAAAGCAACGGCAAAAAACCCATCGTCGCCCTCATCGCCGTCATGCGCCAAATTATCGTCAGCGCAAACGCCCGCATCCGCGATGCTCAACTGAGTTGATGACGGTTGTGGTTGTTGGCCTACGCTCAGCTATCGAGGTGACATCGGCCTGAGCGCTCGGGCCTGCTACCGCGCCCGGTCCGAGCGAATGGCGGTATCGTTGTCGATATCGTCCTGCTTGTGCACGGCGCGCCGGGCTTCCGGATCGTCGACGCGCTCTTCCTCGGCGCGCGATGCGACGTCGCGCGCCAGATTGCCGCCGCTGGTCGAGCCGTCCATCGGTGCGTTGGCATCGTCCTCCAGCCTGTCGTTGTCGTCGTGCTCGCGGGCGGTGGTGGTGCGAGGGTTTTCCATGATCGCTCTCCTGCTTGCGCGAAGAACGAGCGGCCGCACCTCGCCGTTCCGGCGCTCAGCCGGGATAGGCGATCTCGATCACTTCATATTCCTTCTCGCCCGCCGGCAAGGCGACGCGACGCAGGTCGCCGACCGCGGCGCCGCGCAGCGCGCGGGCGAGGGGGGCGTTCCAGCCGACCTTGCCCCTGCCGGCATCGGCCTCGTCGTCGCCCACCAGCGTCAGAATGCGGTGATTGTCGTCCTCGTCGGCGATGGTGATGGTGCAGCCGAACCAGGCGCGGGCGCGGTCGGGCTGCTGCGCCGGGTCGACCACCTTGGCCGCCTTCATCCGCTTCGACAGCCAGCCGAGCCGGCGATCGATCTCGCGCAGGCGCTTGCGGCCATAGATATAGTCGCCGTTCTCCGAGCGATCGCCATTGCCCGCGGCCCAGGCGATCGTGTCGACCAGCTTGGGGCGCTCCTCGGCGAACAATTGCTCATATTCGGCGCGGAGCGCGGCGTAGCCGGCTGGGGTGATGTAATTGGGGCGGTCGTTCACGGGGTCTCGATAGCGCCATCCGTCGTCGCAGCGAAACTCCTTCCATCACGCCGCCAAACTCTCTCCGTCACCCCAGCGAAAGCTGGGGTCTCGTTAGGAGTTCCGTGTGGCTTGAGATGCCAGCTTTCGCTGGCATGACGGAAGGGCTTTGCCGGCACTACGGCACGCGTTCGTTGGGATGACGGACGAACTGCTGGCTAATATCCTACCCCGGCCGCTTGTTGCCGATATACCAACTCAACCGCGCCTTCCCCGTCGACAGCGCGTGCTGCGGATCGATCAGATCATAGACCACCGCATTCTCCAGCACGTGCTGGACGTAGCGCTTGGTCTCGTCGAACGGGATCGCCTCGATCCAGTCGATCCAGTCGACCGTCCCGGTGCGCGGATCGCCATTGGCGGAGAGCCATTTGTTCACATTGCCGGCGCCGGCATTGTACGCCGCGATCGCCAGCGGATAGCTGCCATATTGATTGTACAGCCGCTGGAAATAGGCGGTGCCGAGCTGGATGTTATAGTCGGTGCTCGACAGCAGCATGCCCTGGTCCCAGGCGAGGCCGAGCTTGCCCGCCTGTTCGCGCGCGGTGCCGTTCATCAACTGCATCATGCCGCGCGCGCCGGCGCGGCTGATCAGCGCGCGGTCGAACTGGCTTTCCTGGCGCATGATGGCGTGCGCCATGGTCCAGTTCGCGGTCGAGGACGCGGGGATACTGACGGTCGGGAATCCCGACCGCGTATAATCGGTGACGCCGTTGAGCAACGCGCTGCGGCCGACCATCACTGACAGATCGGGCCGTCCCAGGGTTCGTGCGAGTTCGTCGGCCAGCGTATGGTCGTCGACCGTGCTCGCCAGATTGGCGATCTGGCGCAGGAACGCGCTCTGGTCCTCATGATCGCCGATCGTCCCGAGATATTGCGCCGCACGCACCACCTCATTGTTGTAGAACGCGGTGCGCGCGCCCGCCGGCACCGGGGGCGGCGTGGGCTCGGATGGGGCGAGCAGCGGCTGGCCGAGCCGCTCGGTCGCGAGCTGGCCGTAGAAGTGATCGCCGAAGCGCGACGCCTCGGTCAGGTCGCGCGTCGCGTCTTCCTTGCGCCCCGCGGCTTCCGCGGCGCGCCCGGCCCAATAGAAGCCCTTCGACTTGAGCGCGGTCGAGCGCGAACCACCGGTATAGAGGACGAACATGGTGGCCGCGTCGGCCGGACGGCCGATCCGCTTCAGCGCGGTCTGGCCGGCAAGCCAGACGAGATCGGTATAGGCGTCGCGCTCGCCATAGGGCCGCAGCGCGATGTCGGTGCCGGCGGGATAGGCGTCGTCGACCTGGCTCGCGATATTGTAGGCGGTGGTATAGTCGCCCGCGGCGATCGCCGCCTTGGCATTGCGCAGCAACAGGTCGAACCAGCGATCGACATCGGTCGGGCGGCTGGTGAAATTGTGCGGCCGGGCGAGCAACGCCCGGGCCGACCCGGCCGCGCGCGAATTGGTCAGCCAGGCCACCTTGTCGGCGAGATAGCCGGGATCGCCGGCGCCGAGCGCATCGGCATTGCCGGCATCGGGCGCGTTGGTGCGCAACGCGAGCCGCGCGGCGAACAACGGCCGCCTGGCGGCGCTGGTGAGCAACAACTGGCGTGCCGCGGCACTGGTCTGACCCTGCCACAACAGCCGGTCCATCCGCGCGTCCTGGTCGACCGGGGTCAGCGCGTCGGGCCAGGTCGCCAGCACCTTGCTCTCGTCGGCGGCCGACAGCGCGCCCTGGACCCAGGCGTTGCGCGCGGCGGTGCGCGCCTCGTCCGTCGCGCCGGTCGCGGTCAGCGCGTCGGCGAAGCGGACCCAGGCGGTGCCGTTCTGCGGCGGATAGCGGCGGAAGAAAGCGAC
>NZ_JBQCCN010000085.1:0-3375 GCF_051962185.1 Sphingomonas sp. | reverse complement strand
TTCGGCGAAGGTCGGCTGAAGGTGGAGCGGGATCGGATAATGCATGCCGACGCCGATCCCGGCATCGACCATCGCCTGGCGCACGCGCTCGCGCTCGGCCACGCGCACCGCATAGATGTGATAGACGTGGCGGTCGCCCTCGCCCGGGGTCGCCGGCCGGGTGACGCCCATCGCGTCGAGGCGCTTGTCATATTCGGCGGCATGCGCGATCCGCGCCTCGGTCCAGGCCTCGATATGGCGCAATTTCACGCGCAGGATCGCGCCCTGGATGCCTTCCATGCGATAATTATAGCCGCGCAGGGTGTGGACGTATTTCTGCTCGGCACCCCAGTCGCGCAGCAGCCGCATCGTCTTGACGTATTCGGGATTGCGGCTGATCGCCGCCCCGCCCTCGCCCGCCGCGCCGAGATTCTTGCCGGCGTAGAAGCTGAAGCACGAAATGTCCCCGAAGCTGCCCGCGCGCCGGCCCTGATATTCGGCACCATGCGCCTGGGCGGCGTCCTCGATCAGCAGCAGGCCGCGGCGGCGGCAGATCTCGGCGATCGGCGCCATGTCTGCGACACGGCCGTGGAGATGCACCGGCACCACCGCCTTGGTCTTGGGCGTGATCGCCGCCTCGATCTTCGACGGGTCCATGTTCCAGGTCAGCGGATCGGCATCGACGAACACCGGGGTCGCCCCGGCATAAGTGATCGCCGAGGCGGTGGCGATGAAGGTCATCGCCGGGCAGATCACTTCGTCGCCCGGGCCGATCCCGGCGGCGAGAAACGCCAGATGCAGCGCGCTGGTCCCCGAATTCATCGCGACGCAGGTGCCGCCGCCGCAATAGTCCGCGAATTCCTCCTCGAACTTCGCCACTTCGGGACCGAGGATATAGGCCGAGCTTTCGAGCACCGCGATCACCGCGGCATCGACCTCGCTCTTGATCGACTGGTACTGGGCCTTGAGGTCCATCAACGGAATCATGGGGAGTCTTTCCTGGTTCAGGCAATGGCGACCGAGCGGCCGCCCTCGCGCATCGATTGGGTCGCGGCTTCGAGGATCCGCACCACCTGCAGCCCCATGTCGCCCGGGGTGTCGGGAGTCGTTCCGTTGGCGATGCAGTCGAGGAAGTGCGCCGCCTCGACGCTCAACGCCTCGAACGCATCGAGATTGGGCGCGTGCATGTCGCCGATGCGATAGCCGACGCGCATCCGCTCCGCCTGTTCGGCATTCTCGGCGATGGTCACGCCCTTGTCGTAGATCTTGATCTTCTCGCTGGGCTCGAGATCGTCATAGACGACCATCTTCTTGCTGCCGCCCAGGATGGTGCGGCGGATCTTGACCGGCGCCAGCCAGTTGACGTTGACGTGCGCGATGGTCGGGCCGCCGAAGCTGACCGTCAGGAACGCGACATTCTCAGGACTGCCGGCGACGTGCGCCTTGCCGGTGGCCGACACCGCGAGCGGCTTGTCGTCGACCAGATAGGCAAGGATCGAGAGGTCGTGGACCGCGAGGTCCCACAGCACGTCGACATCGTGCTGGAACAGGCCGAGATTGATCCGGGTCGAATCGTAATAGAGCACGTCGCCGAGCTCGCCCGAGCGGACCAGATCGCGCATTCGGCGCACCGCGGGCGTGTAGATGAAGGTGTGGTCGACCATCAGCGTCAGGCCCCGCGCCTTCGCTTCGGCGAGGAGCTTCTCGCCCTCCTCGACCGACGCCGTCATCGGCTTTTCGACCAGCACGTGCTTGCCGGCCTGCAGCGCCTTCAGCGCGAGCGGGAAATGGCTGCTGGTCGGGGTCGCGATGGCGATCGCCTGGACCTCGGGATCGTTGAGCAGATCGGCGAAATCGGCGGTGGTCTTCACCCCCGGCTGCGCCGCCTCCGCGGCGGCGCGGCGCGCTTCGCTCTGATCGCAGACGTAGCGGACCGTGCAGCCCTTCTGCTTGGCGAAATTGCGCAGCAGGTTGGGACCCCAGTAACCGTACCCGACCAGACCCAGACCGATCATCAATTCGTCCTTGCAACCAGAATGAGCCCGACGAGGATCGCGATGAGGCCGATCGCCTTTTTCACCGTCATCGGTTCGTGGAGAAAAATCACACTGACAACACTCAGCGTCAGGAACGTGACGGCGGCCAGCGTCGGATAGGCCACGTTGAGCTGCTCGGTGGCGACGACGCGCAGCCACAGCAGCATCGAGAAGCCGTAGAGTATCACCGCGATGATGAAGACCGGCTGGAGCAGCAGCCGGATGACGTCCATCGGCAACCCGGTAATTCCGTGTGCGAAGGGCACCACGCCGCTGAGCTTGAGCCCAGCGCGCAGCATCACGTTGCCGACGACGACGAGCAATGCCGTCAGGACGACGACGAGCATACCGACCAGGCTCACGCCGCGTCTCCGCCGTCGCGCGAACGGACATCGCCGACCACTCTGGCCGGGTTGCCGGCGACGATCGCGAAATCGGGAACGTCGCGCGTCACCACCGATCCCGCGCCGACCAGCGCGCGCTCGCCGATCGACAGGCCGGGCAGGATCGTCGCGTTGCTGCCGATCGAGGCGCGCTTGCCGACCTTGGTGTGCTCGAGCGTCCAGTCGTCCGCGCTCTGCAGCGAGCCGTCGGGATTGGTCGCACGCGGCAAGCGGTCGTTGGTGAACATCACGCCGTGCCCGACGAACACCTCGTCGCCGATCGTCACGCCGTCGCACAGGAAACTGTGCGACGAGATCTTGCAGCGCCGACCGATCACGACTCCCGACTGGATCTCGACGAACGGCCCGACGGTGGTCTCTTCACCGATCGTCGCGCCATAGATGTTGACGAGATCGGGATGGAAAATACGAACGCCATCCGCGCACCTGGTACTCGCTGCGATCGGCATAGAGAGAATTGCCCCATGGGTACGAATGGCGGAATGCCGGGCTCTTAGCCATGGTTGGCGGTGGCGTCCACCGCGCTTTCCCGCGAAAATCGGTCGGCGATCGCCCGCCAGCCGAGGCCGGCGAGCGCGATCAGGCCCGGCCAGGTTTCGATAACGTAGCGCGCCTCCATGCCGGCACCGCCGACGGTCAGGTTGATCACAAACATCTCGATCGCGCGGAACACCAGGGCGAGCAGAGCGAGCACGGCGAACGCCATCGGATAGTCGACGAACGCCTGACGCCGCGACCGGCGAACGGCGCCGATGACGAGCCAGCAGCCGAACAAGGCCAGCAGGCCCAGCAACGCCTTGAGCGCCAGCGTCGCCGCCACCCCGAGCTTGGCCGCCGCATGCTTCTCGCCGATCCCCCAGGTCAATGCCGCCGGGCCATCGGGGCTGAGCCACAATTGCGCCGTGCGCAGCGCCCCGGCGGTGTAGAGCTGCGTCGGCCGCGCGGCCCGCAACCCC
>NZ_JBQCCN010000084.1:0-14061 GCF_051962185.1 Sphingomonas sp. | reverse complement strand
GTGTCGGTGCCCGGCGCTGCATTCGAAGCTGCCTGGATGGAGCATGGTGAAGGCGTGCGCGCTCGCCTCCGCGACGGCTTTGACATCGTCGTGCATTGCAAGGGCGGGCTGGGCCGTGCCGGCACGATCGCGGCACGTCTGATGGTCGAGCTGGGCGTACCGCCGTCGACCGCGGTCAGTGAAGTGCGCGCTGCCCGTCCCGGCGCGATCGAAACGGATGCGCAGCTGAACTACGTACTCGGCCAGCACGCGATGCCCGAGCCAACGCCATCTCGATCGCCGGAAGCGATCCGCGATCGTGCTATCGGTGCGCTGCTTGGGCTCGCGGTGGGCGATGCCGTCGGCACGACGCTCGAATTCCGGGCCCGCGACAGCTATCCACCGCTGACCGACATGGTCGGTGGCGGGCCGTTCAACCTCAAGCCTGGCGAATGGACCGATGATACTGCCATGGCCTTGGCGCTGGCGGACACACTGATTCATTGCGGCAGGGTCGATGAGGCCGATCTGATGGCGCGCTTTGTCCGCTGGCGCGACGAGGGCGAATATTCCTGCACCGGCACCTGCTTCGATATCGGCATGACGGTGAGCGCGGCGCTGGCGAGCTGGAAGCGGACCGGGAATCCGATCGCGGGCTCAACGGCTGCCGAAAGCGCCGGCAACGGATCGCTGATGCGCCTTGCGCCGGTTGCGGTTCGCTACTGGAATGAACGCATTGCCCTGCGCGATGCGGCGGCGCGGCAAAGCCGCGTAACCCACGGTGCGGCCGAGGCGGTCGATGCGTGTGTCGGTTACGCCGAGTTGCTGGCCGACGCGATCGCGGGTGAGGGCAGGGCGCGGGTGCTAGCGCCGCGCCAATTCGGTCTCGCGCCGAAGATCGATGGTATCCTCGGCGGTGATTGGCGCGGCCGGTCGCGGCATTCGATTTCCTCGTCGGGTTATGTCGCCCATTCGCTTGAAGCCGCGCTTTGGTCGGTCGGGTCTACGCCGGACGTCCCGCAGGCAATCCTGGCAGCGGCAAATCTCGGCGGAGACGCCGACACGGCGGCCGCGATTGCGGGCCAACTGGCGGGAGCGATCTACGGAGCGTCAGGAATACCTGCGACTTGGCGCAACAGGGTCGCTTGGAATGCAGATTTTGCGGGAAAGGCAAGCTCCCTCGCCGAACAAAGCGGCTTGTCATAAACCACGCTACCCCGTCTGAGGCGGACGCTAACGGTTCAATAGGGTCTTTTGTCGGATAGTTTCAAAAGCATGCCGTATATTTTCTATCGACACGGCTGCCGCCCGCACGATCCTCCTTCGATCTCATTGTCTCTAGGCGGCAGAGGATGGTTGGCCTGCATCGCGCCTCCGAGATGTCAATGAGCATTATATCTGAAAACGGGTCGCAGATAATGACGGCCCAAACTGGAGATGGAAATGGACGGAGCGGTTGCACTGCGTGACAAGTCGAGGGCTCTTTTCCACGACGCGCTTGTCTGGGATACGACCCTCGGCTGGCTGATGGGGAGTCCCCATCCGGAGACGCTTCCGCGCTTCCGCGCCGCGGGCTTCGATCACATCTCGCTCACCGTCGGAGTCGATCTGCTCGGACCGGAGATCGTGCTCAGGGAAATGGGGCCCGTGTTCGCGATGTGCGCGCAGGAGCCGAACAAATATGTCCTCGCCACCGACGTCGCATCGATCGACGCGGCGAAGAAAGCCGGCAAGCTCGCGCTGACCTTCAACCTGCAAGGAACCAATGGTCTCGGCGGCAACATCCAGATGGTCGAGATATTCTACCGTCTCGGGGTTCGCTCTATGCTCCTCGCCTATAACAAGAGGAATCTCGTGGGTGACGGTTGCGCGGAGCGGACAGATGCCGGCCTGAGCCGTTTCGGCGTCCGGCTGGTCAAGGAGATGAACCGCGTCGGCATGCTCGTCGATGGCACGCATTCGGGCTATCGCACGACGATGGAGGCGATGGAGATCGCGGAGGCGCCGTTCATCTTCTCGCACTCCAGCGCCCATGCGGTTTATCCGCACTACCGCAACATCAAGGACGACCAGATCCTTCTCTGTGCCAAGACCGGGGGCGTGATCGGCGTGTGCGGGCTATGGCACGACACCAAGGCGAGCACCGAGACGATGTTCCGCCACATTGAGCACATCGCCGGGCTGGTCGGCACGGAGCATATCGGTTTGGGTCTCGACTACGTCCGGGACCGGGAGGCCTTCTGGCACTACGTCCATGCCGACACCGACCTGTGGCCTGAGATCGACGGGAAGCCGTTGGTCGAGACCGACTTCGTGCAGCCGGAGGAGCTCGAGCAGGTCTGCGAACATATGCTCCGGCACGGATATACCGACGAACAGGTCAGGGGCGTGCTGGGCGAGAACTTCCGACGGGTAGCGTCCCAAGTCTGGAAGTAAGCGACGCTGGGCCGGTCGAGCTATGCTCCACCGGCCATCGTTCGCTTCCCTATAATGACAGCGGATGGACGTCGCGAGCTGACGGGGCGTCGGACATGGTCTGCCGTCTCAGCATTCGGGGAAGCTGACGGCGAGGCCTCCCTGCGATGTTTCCTTGTACTTGGCGTGCATGTCGCGCCCGGTGCGCATCATCGTTGCGATGACCTGGTCGAGCGAGACGATGTGCTCGCCGTCGCCGCGCAGTGCGAGCGAGGCGGCGTTGATCGCCTTGATCGCGCCGAACGCGTTGCGCTCGATACATGGCACCTGGACGAGTCCCGCGATCGGATCGCAGGTCATGCCGAGATGGTGCTCCATGGCGATCTCCGCAGCATTCTCGATCTGGCGATTGGTCGCGCCCATCGCCGCCGCCAGGCCAGCCGCCGCCATTGCGCTGGCGGTTCCAACCTCTCCCTGGCAGCCGACCTCGGCGCCGGAGATCGAGGCGTTCAGCTTGGTGAGCATGCCGATCGCCGCCGCGGTCAGCAGGAAGTCGTGCGTCCCGGCCCGATCGGCGTCGGGCCAGAAGTCGCGATAGTACCGCAGTACGGCGGGCATAACGCCTGCCGCCCCGTTGGTAGGGGCGGTCACGATCCGACCGCCGGCCGCGTTCTCCTCGTTCACGGCGATCGCGAAGAGGCTGACGTGATCCATGATCGCGTGCGGCGCCTGCCGGTTGCGGAAGCGGTCGGCATTGAGCTTGTTGCGCAAGGCTTTCGCGCGGCGCGGCACCTGTAGGCGCCCGGGAAGGACGCCATCGGTCCGTATGCCCCGATCGACGCAGTCCATCATGACCGCGATGATGCGGTCGAGGTAGGCGCGGAGCTCTTCCGCGGGCGCCACGGCCTGCTCATTCGCGCTGACGATTTCGGCTATGCTGAGGCCGTTCTCGTCGCACAGCGTCAATAGTTCCGATGCCGTCGCGAACGCGAACGGTTGCGGCTCCGTCTCGCGGATGGATGGAGCGCCGACGGCTTCCTCACGCGCGATGAAGCCGCCGCCGATGGAGCACCAGCGCTCCCTCAGAAGCTCCTTGCCGGCGTCGTCGAGCGCGGTGAGGACCAGCGTATTCGGATGGACCGGTGTCGGTCCCTCGCGGTCGAAGACGATGTCGGACGCGGGGTCGAAAAGGACGTCGCGGTCGGCGATCCGCAGTCGCTTCGTCTCGCGAACCCTATCGACGATCTCCTCGATCAGGCGCGGCTCGATCGTCTCCGGCAAGAGGCCGGAGAGGCCGAGCATCACCGCGTTGTCCGTCGCGTGGCCGGTCCCGGTCCATGCGAGCGAGCCAAGCAGGCGGCAGTTCACCCGCACGAAGGTCCGCCCGGCGAGCGCGCCGGCGAACCCGGCAGCGGCTTTCATCGGGCCTACCGTGTGCGACGACGAGGGGCCTATCCCGACCCTAAAGATGTCCGCGACGCGGATCACGCTTCACTCCTCGTTCTCGGCTTCGTGCAGCAACGCCTCCACATAAGTCGCGAAGGAGCGCCAGACCTCGAGATGGAAGTTATCCGGCGCCGTGCGCCAGAGAACGATCTCCGCCTTGGCGAACATGGTGCGGGTGCAGGTTCCAACCGGAAAGGCCGCAGGGGCAAGGTCGAGTGCACATCCGGAAGCAAGTATTCGTTCGGCGGCGGCACCGTGGATAGAGAATGCGACCTGTCGATGGCTCACGTCCACCAGCGAGCAGGTTACGCCCTCAAGGCTGTAACCCAGCTCCCCGAACCAGTCGTCCGAGGGGCTGCTTTTCAGAATCAGCCATTCATCGGGCCCGAGCCAGAGCGCGATCAGGCCTCCGCCGGTCGACGATCGGCACGCCTCGCGCGGCAGCGCGATGCCGAGGCGCTCGGAGGCCTGCCCGATGTCGGCCTCGCGGCATCGCAGAGTCGCGCGACCAAAAGGCCCCAGCGATCCGATCGCGCCCGTTTTCCGCTGCAACGGAGCGACACCCGGTTCATACATTGACGCGCTTCCCTTCGGGATCGAAGAACACGGGTTGGACGACATCGACCGTGATCGATCCCTTCGGCATCGGTACCCCCAGGCGTTGTCCCATGCGGTTCCGGCCGCCTTTGACCAGCGCGAGCGCGATCGACCTGCCCAGCACGGCGCTATGATAAGAAGAGGTGACATGGCCGATCGGCGTGCCAGGCGCCGCGGAATCCACGACCTGCGCGCCTTCCTCCAACACGGTTTCGGGATCGGAGGTCAGGAGTCCGACCAGTTGCTTGCGATAGGGATCGGCCATGGCAGGACGCGCCAGCGAGCGCTTGCCGACGAAGTCCGGCTTCGCCTTGCCGATCGCCCAGCTTAGCCCGACATCATCGGGCGTAACGGTGCCATCCGTTTCCTGGCCGACGATGATGAACCCCTTCTCGGCGCGCAGCACGTGCATCGTCTCGGTCCCGTAGGCGACCATGCCATATGTCTTGCCGCGCTCCCAGATCGCTTCCCATACCATCGCGGCATGGCCGCTCGGCACGTTGACCTCGAATCCGAGTTCGCCGGTGAAGCTGACCCGCATCAACCGCATCGGCACGCCGCAGATCCGCGCGTCGGCGATGCTCATATGGGGAAAGGCTTCGGCCGACACATCCAACCCTTCGATCAGCGGCTCGATGACCGCGCGCGCGCGGGGGCCTTGCACCGCGATGACGGACCAATGCTCGGTCGTCGAGGTGAGCCATACGTCAAGATCGGCCCATTCGGTCTGGAGATAGTCTTCCATCATCGCGAGCACGCGGGGCGCCCCGCCGGTCGTCGTGGTGACGTGGAAGCGGTCGGGCGCGAGCCGGCCGACCACGCCGTCGTCGAGCACGAACCCGTCCTCGCGCAGCAGCACGCCGTATCGGCATTTTCCGACGCCGAGCTTTGTCCAAGCATTGACGTAGAAGCGATTCATGAACGCGGCCGCGTCGGGGCCGACCACTTCGATCTTGCCCAGGGTGGAGGCGTCGAAGATGCCGACGCTGTTCCGCACCTGCGCGCATTCCCGGGCGACGGCGGCGTGCATGTCTTCGCCCGGTTGCGCGAAGTAATGGGCCCGGCGCCAGTTGCCGACATTCTCAAACGCCGCGCCATGGGCGACTGCCCAATCGTTGATCGCCGTCGTCCGTGCCGGGTCGAACAGTTCGCCCCGCGCGCGTCCCGCGAGCGAACCGAAGGTGATAGGCGTGTAGGGTGTGCGGAAGGTCGTGAGGCCGATCTCGGGCACGGTGCGTCCCGTCGCTTCGGACACGATCCCCAGGGCGTTGATGTTGGAGAGCTTACCCTGGTCCGTCGCCATGCCCGTCGTCGTGTAGCGTTTGACGTGCTCGATGGAGAGAAACCCTTCCCGCGCCGCCAGGCGGATGTCGTTCGCGGTGACGTCGTTCTGCCAGTCGACGAAGGCCTTGCGCCGTCTGCGCCCCGGCGTCGTTGGCGCGGCACCGATGTACCCGCCGCCGCCGTGCGCGTGGCGGATTTCGACATTGGGGACAGCCGGGTCGGATTGCGGCTCGAAGCCGGCCGCGCGCGCCGCCGTCTCTCCCGCCGCCCCGCCGTCGGCGAGCGCGACGGCGAGTTCGAAGCGTCCGCGGCAGGCACCGGCCGAGCGTTCGGCCTCGGCCGATCGGTCAGGCAAATAGGCCTGGATCGCGTCGTTCCACGCGACTTTGCCGCGGGATTGGGAACAGGGGGGGATGCTCGGCGTGAAACCGCCGGCCATGAGGACTGCGTCGCAGCCGATCGTCTCGCGTCTGCCCCCAGCGGAGATCGCGATCGAAGCGACGCGCAGCCGACCTTCCGTACCTTCGATGAGGACGTCCGTCAGCACGCGAATGCCCGCGGCCTCGGCGCGATCGGCGATCGTCGATCGGGGCCGCAGGTCAGCTATCGCGGCTATTTCGACGCCCGCGGCGCGCAGTTCGTGGGCCGCGCGGTAACCGCTGTCGTGCGCCACGACCAGGACGATGCGGCGTCCCACCAGAACGCCGTGCTGATGCAGGTAGCTGCGCGCCGCGTCGGCGAGCATGATCCCGGGCCGGTCATTGTCCGGAAAGACGAGGGGCCGCTCGATCGCTCCCGCCGCGATCACGACCTGTTTCGCGCGCACCTGCCACAGCCGTTCGCGCGGCTTGCCGTCGGGAAGAGTGGCGAGATGGTCGGTGAGCCTCTCGGTCAGGCCGATCATGTTATGCGGATAATAACCGAACGCGATCGTGCGCGGCAGCAGGGTGACGTTGGGAAGGGCGCCCAGCGCGGCCAGCTTCTCGTCGAGCCAGGTGTCCGACCCGATACCGTCGATGGTCACATCGACCGCGGAGAGCAGGGAGCCTCCCATCGATGGACGGTCATCGCACAGGATGACGCGCGCGCCGCTGTCGGCCGCCGCCAGCGCGGCGGCAATGCCGGCCGGTCCGGCGCCGATCACCAGGACGTCGCAATGCGCGTACCGCTGCGAATAGGTGTCGGGGTCGGGCGCGCTCGGGGCCTCACCCAGGCCGGCGGCCGCGCGGATGCGCGGCTCGTAAAGGCGGTCCCATGCCTTACGCGGCCACATGAAGGTCTTGTAATAGAACCCCGCCGGAATGAAGCGGCTCAGCAGCCCGTCATTGATCGCCATGCGGTCATGCTCGAGGCTCGGATGGCGATTCTGGCTGACGGCTTCCAGCCCGTCATAGAGTTCCACCTGGGTCGCGAGCAGGTTCGGCGTGTACCGGCACGCGTCGCGCCGGATGCCGACGAGCGCGTTTGGCTCGTCCGCGCCGGCACCGACGATGCCGCGCGGCCGGTGATATTTGAACGAGCGCCCGACCAGATGCACGCCGTTGGCAAGGAGAGCGGATGCCAGCGTGTCGCCCGCGAATCCCGAGAATCTCGTCCCGTCGAAGGTGAAGCTCAGAGGCCTCGTTCGATCGATGCGGCCACCGGTCGGGATGCGGCAACCGGTCATTGGCGTGCTCCGGCGACTTGGGGGGCCGGTTCGCCGACCTGGTAGGTCGCCAGGAATTGATCCGTCCGCGTGTCGCGCAGCGCGTTGAAGAACCGCGCGCATCCGTGCGTGTGCCGCCAGCGCTCCGCGTGCGGTCCCTTCGCATTGGTGCGGAGGTTGAGGTACGCGTTCCATTCCTCGTCGCTCAGGTCCGACGGGTTTGCCGGTCGATCGATGTGCGCTTCGCCGCCATAGCTGAACTCGAGTTCGGGGCGCCGTCCGCAGAAGGGACAATCGATAAGCAGCATGGGTTCTCTCCCTAGTGCGCGACGGCCGCCGCGGCGGCCTCGTCGATCAGGAGTCCGTCGCGAAACCGTTCGATCGTGAACGGTGCGTTGATCGGATGTGGCTCATCCCGCGCCATCGTGTGCGCGAAGAGATGGGCCGCGCCCGGTGTCGCCTTGAACCCGCCGGTTCCCCAGCCGCAGTTCACGTAAAGTCCCTTCACCGGGGTCCTGGCGATGATCGGGGAGCGGTCCGGGGTCACGTCGACGATGCCGCCCCAGTTGCGCAGCATCCGCAGCCGGCGGAACTGCGGGAACAATTCGCAGATCGCTTCCAGGGTTTGGGCAGCGATGTGCAGCCCCCCGCGCTGCGTATAGCTGGTATAGGCGTCGGTGCCGGCGCCGATCACCAGTTCGCCCTTGTCGGACTGGCTCATGTAGGCGTGGATCGTGTTCGACATCACGACGCAGGGGAAGATCGGCTTCACCGGTTCCGAGACCAGAGCCTGCAAGGGGTAGCTCTCCAGAGGCAGGCGGACGTGCGCCATGTCGAGGATGGTGCTGGTGTGCCCGGCCGCCGAGACGCCGACGCGCCTGGAGGAGATGAACCCGCGGGTGGTCTCCACGCCGGAGACCGCCCCGGTCGCGTCGCGTGTGATCCCGGTAACCTCGCAATTCTCGATGATGTCGACGCCGAGCGCGTCGGCGGCGCGAGCGTACCCCCAGGCAACGGCGTCATGCCGCGCAGTTCCGCCGCGTCGCTGCAGAGCGGCTCCCAGGACGGGGTAACGGACCTTCGGGTCGATATTCAGCGGCGGGCAGTAGGCCTTTGCTTCCTCGGCGGTCAGCCACTCGTTGTCGACGCCGTTGATCCGGTTCGCGTGGACGTGGCGCTTGAACACCTGGATGTCATGGATGTTGTGCGCCAGCATCATGACCCCGCGCTGCGAGAACATGACGTTGTAGTTGAGCTCCTGGCTCAACCCCTCCCACATCTTCAGCGCGTGATCGTACAGAGCCGCGCTCTCGTCGAACAGATAATTGGAGCGGATGATGGTGGTGTTGCGACCGGTGTTGCCGCCACCGATCCATCCTTTTTCCAGGACCGCCACGTTCCGGATGCCGAAGCTCCTCGCCAGATAATAGGCGGCGCCCAGGCCGTGTCCGCCGCCGCCGACGACGATCGCGTCGTAACCTGGCTTGGGTGTCGCCTGTCGCCACTGCGGCTTCCATCCTTGCTGGCCCCCCAGGCCATGACGGAAGAGCGAGAATGCTGAAAAACGCTGCATGAGGCGGTTCCCTGCGCCGACCTTTAGCCGCGATCGGTCTGGTAGATCGGATGGCGGGCGCACAGGCTCGTCACCTCCGAGCGGACCGTTTCGAGCAGCGCATCGGTCACGGTGTCGCCGGCCGCGGCGTCGAGCACCCGGGCGATCAGCCTTCCGACCTCGGAGAACGCCTCCCCGTCGAAGCCACGCGTCGTCAGCGCAGCGCTACCGAGCCGGATGCCCGAGGTGACGAACGGCTTTTCAGGGTCGAACGGGATGCCGTTCTTGTTGCACGTGATGCCTGCATCGTCGAGCAACCGCTCGGCGACCTTACCGGTCAGGCCCTTCGCCCGCAGGTCCACCAGGACGACATGGGTGTCGGTACCGCCCGCGACGATGGTGTAGCCGGCCCGATCGAGCACCGTGGCCAGGGTCGCGGCGTTATCGACGACACGGCGCGCGTAGTCGGCGAAGTCAGGGCGGAGCGCCTCGGCGAAGGCGACCGCCTTGGCGGCGATCACGTGCTCGAGGGGGCCGCCCTGGATGCCGGGGAAAATGGCCGAGTTCAGCTTCTTGGCCAGGCCCTCGTCGTTGGTCAGAATGAGACCTCCCCGAGGGCCGCGCAGGGTCTTGTGCGTGGTCGATGTGACGACGTCCGCATGGTCGAGCGGGTTCGGATGCGCCCCGCCGGCGACCAGACCGGCGAAATGGGCCATGTCGACCATCAGCTTCGCGTCCACGGAATCGGCAATCTCGCGGAAGCGCGCGAAGTCGATGTGACGCGGATAGGCCGAGCCCCCGGCGATGATCACCTTGGGATGATATTCGGCGGCGAGGTCTGCGACGGCATCGTAGTCGATCCGCTGATCGGCCTCGCGCACGCCGTATTGCACGGCGTTCAGCCACTTGCCGGAGAAGGTCGGTGCCGCGCCGTGGGTCAGATGGCCGCCATGGGCGAGGCTCATGCCCAGCAAGGTGTCGCCCGGCTGAAGCAAGGCATAGAGGACGGCCATATTGGCCTGGGCGCCCGAATGGGGCTGGACGTTCGCGAACCTGGCGCCGAACAATTCGCATGCGCGGTCGATGGCGAGTTGCTCGATCACGTCGACGTGCTCGCAGCCGCCGTAATAGCGCTTGCCCGGATAGCCCTCGGCATATTTGTTCGTGAGGATCGATCCTTGGGCCTGCAGCACGGCGGTCGAGACGATGTTCTCCGAGGCGATCAGCTCGAGCTTGTCCCGTTGCCGATCGAGCTCGGCGCCGATCGCGGCGTGTATCGCCGGATCCGAGTCCGCGAGCTGGCCGCCGAAGAATGCCGGCAACGCCGCTTGCGGGTGAAACGAGACACTGGCCATCGACTCCCTCTCGAATGTTCATGGGGCCGCGTTGAATTTTTGGATTGCCCCTGAAGCGTTTATCGCAGCTGTCCGCTTGTCCGAGATTGAAGAAATACGGCGTCAGGTGGAATAAATACGACATCGGCTGAGATTGCGGCGACAGGGCCGTTGTGCGGTAAGCTACCGTTTCTCCCGGCCGAGGTGACGATCGAAAAACCTCGCGATCACCTTCCAGGCCTGTTGGCTCTCAGGCACGCCGGGATCGACGAAGGGTTGGGCGAAGGAGCAGTGCGGTGCGCCTTCCCAGACGTGCAATTCGGCGTCGACGCCCAGATCGACGAGCCGGGAATGGGCGAAGACCGTCCGGGAAAGCGCCGCGTCACGCGTGCCGCTGATGAGGAGCGAGGGCGGAAATCGGCGTTGGATGTCGGCTGATCCGGCGGGGTAGCGCGTCGCATCCCGCAAGTTCACGTCGCCGGTATAGCCGTCCGCCGCCTCGCTCCACCGGGCCTTGCCGCCCGAGAATATATAGTTGCTGTCCCCGAGGTTCGGGGAGTCGGCCGGACCGCCGCCGAACATTCCGATCGCTCCCGGCTTCCGCTCTCCGGTCGCGATCAGCGTCGCGATGGTCGATGCTGTCAGTTCCGCGCCCGCAGAGCATCCGTAGATGCCGATATTCTCGGGTCGATCTGTCTTCAGGAGGTCGCGATACACCGCAATGACGTCCTGTTCGGCGGCGGGGTATTTGTGCTCGGGTGCCATGCGATAGTCGACGGTAATCACACGGATTTTTCCGACGCTCGCGATAGGGATCGACTCCAATTGGCCACCGTAGCGGCCGCCGACGACCATGCCGCCGCCATGGAGGTTGATGAGGACGCGATGCCGGTTGGCGTCCGAGGCGCCACCGGCGGGGTCGACAATATCGGTCTGGACGCCGGCGATGGTCTTGGGTTCGACCGACACCGCGAACTGGCGGCGCAGTTTGGCGAGCCAGGGCAGATACAGCGTCTGGTCGTACCACCGCCGTTCTTCCTCGGGCGCCGTCTCGCCCTGCCTGCGTTGCCAGTCAGAGGGCTTGGGAGCCAGGATCCGCTCATACCCCCGCGTCTGGTCCACGAAGTTGTTTCGCGCTTGGACGCTGGCCAGGTTTGAATAGGGGATGACAGTGCCGTTCGGGAGGCGGAGGTTGCCGGCGTCGTCGACCGCCGATGGTTGCCCCGGCGCGCTGGCCATCGCCGCGGCCGCGGCGGCCAGCAATGCCAGGATCGCGGCTCCGTTCACGAGAATCGACCGCTTGGATACGCTGTCGATGTTACGTCGCGGTGTTTCCATCACGGCTTTCCTTTCGACGGCTGGCGGCAAGAACGACTAGCTGGCGTGGCCGTCGCCCCATGGAGCATGTCCGAGACGCGTTTGGACCATCGCGACCGGGCTACCGGCAGCCGCCACTCCCTTTCCGCCGAATTGTTCGGCTCCCCGCTCGGGGAGGCGGGAGGCCGCCTAGAGCCTCCCACCCTTGTCACGCTATGCGGGCCGCTCCTGGAGCGACATGGTCGCGGCCGGATCGTTTCACCATTTCGCGCTGACGTTGACGCCGAACGTGCGTGGCTTCTGCCGTATCTGAGCGACCTCCAGGAAGAAGGTCCGCGCCGAGATGCGGGACCGCTCGTTGAGGAGGTTCTGCACGAACAGACCGAACTCATAGGGCCCGCTGCGGATCGTCGCCCGCGCTCCGACCTCGGAATAGTCGCCGTAACTTACCGCGTTGGGATTGTTGAAATTGCCGAGGTCGGCGAACTGGCGGCCGGTGTAGGAATAGTCCGCGCGCAACAGCAGGGTCGTTCCCGCGGCGAGGGGCGCGCTATACTGTCCGTAGACATACGCCGTGAACGGGGCGGAGCCGGGCAGCCGGTCGCCGACCAGCGCGATCGGCACGCCGGGGGTGACCGACTTGAGCTTCGCGTCGGTATAGGCGAGCGATGTCCCCATCTCGAACGACCGCGTCGGCCTGGCGACGAGCTCGAGTTCGAGCCCCTTGGACGTGGCGGAGCCGGCGTTCGCCGTATAGGGAATTCCGCTGGATGTGCGCACCTGCAGCTGGATCTTCTTCCAATCGATATAGAAGGCCGCCGCGTTGATCGTCAGGTGGTTGTCGAGCAGACCCAGTTTCACGCCCGCTTCGTAATTCCAGAGCGTGTCCGGACCGAATGATTGGGGGATGGATTGGCCGGTAAACGGATCGATCGGCGACGCCAGGTTGGTGTTCCCAGTGCGGAAGCCCTTCGACGCGGACACGTAGATCATCGCGTCCTTGTTCGGCTTGTAGGACAGGCTGAACTTCGGCGAGAAGGCGCTGTTGCTGGCGTCCTTCGCGACCGTCGAGGGCGGGCCGTCGAACAACGTCTGGCCCGAGATTCCGCCCAGGTTGGTCGTCTCGAGCTTGTAGTGGCTGTACCGCGCCCCGGCCGTGAACGTGAGGCCCGGGACGATATCATAGGATGCTTCGCCGAAGACGGCATAGTCTCGGATTTTCGTCTGGACCCCGATGTCCTCCAAATAGTTCGTCGGGAAGAGGCCGCCATAGGGCGACGCCGTGCCGGCCACGCCTTGTTGCGAGATCTGCTCGAGCAGGTTGAGCTTGTAGTCCTCGTAGAAGCCCCCGATCAGCCATTTGAAGGGATGCTCCGAACTCGACGCCAGCCGGACCTCCTGCACGAAGTTCCTCGTGTTGAACCTGTCGAGCAGGGGCGAGGCCGTGGTCAGACCGGTGAGTACGTTCGCGTATCCGGAGAAGTCGAGCGACGAGGTCGCCTCGCGCTTGAGATAGCTCGTGGACGAGGTCAGCGTCGCCCACGGCATCGTGTAGGTCGCGTTGAGGCTGAAGATCTTCGTATTGTCGGTGTTGTAGTTGCGCACCCGGTAGGTGGCTATATCGGTGTTGCTGCCATAGGGGGTATAGGCCGAATCGTGAGGTTCGTTGACCTCGATCGAGGCGCTGGCGATGATGTCGAGATTCTCGACAGGCTTCCAGCGTGCCAGGAAGCGCCCGCCGTAGAGCTTCCCGCGGTTGGTGTTCTTCCCGAAATTGGGATTGTCGATCCAGCCCGCATCGAAATCGTAGAAACCGACCGCGCGCACCGCGAGCTGATCCGACATGAGCGGGATATTCACCATCGCGTTGAGCGATCCGCCGACGTTTCCGCCGGTCGGAAAGCTCACCGTGTCGTCCGTCGCTCCGCTGACCTCGGTGAGGTTCGGCTTGTTGGAGATCACGCGGATCGCGCCGCTGAGGGCGCCGGCGCCGAACAGCGTGCCCTGCGGCCCGCGCAGCACTTCGACGCGCTCCACGTCGAACAATTGAAGGCGCGGGACGGTCCAGGGGATGACGAGGTCGAGGACCGGGACATCGTCGTGGTAGAGTGCCACCGCCTGCTGCAAATTGCCGAAGACGGCGCTGGTCTGCACGCCGCGGACCGCCAGGATGGCCTGGCCCGAGGAATTCTCGGTATAGGCCAGGCCCGGCACTAACCGCACTACGTCCTTGGCCTCGAGCGCACCCGCCCGCTGGAGTTGGTCCTGCGAGATCGCTGAGATGCTGATCGGAATGTTGCGAACCGACTCCGACCGGCGCGTGGCGGTGACGACGATGTCACCGTCCGCGGCAGCACCTGGCTGCGTAGCGGACTGGTCGGACGGGGCGGGCGTACCGCTTGCCGGGGGCGGCGTCGGGGGGCCCGGGGGGGGCCCGGCCCAGCCCCCCGGGACCGGCCGGGCCCTGGGGCGCCGGGGCCCCAAGGCCAGCG
>NZ_JBQCCN010000083.1:0-7587 GCF_051962185.1 Sphingomonas sp. | reverse complement strand
ATCGCTGCGCAGGAACTGTTCGTAGGATTCGCGCTGAACCTCGATCAGGTTCGGCATCTGCACCACTTCGTGGATGTTGCCGAAAACCTTGCGGATGCGCCGCTTCGCGGTGCCTTCGATCGCCTTGGTCGCCATGTGGGTTTTTGCCTCGTCAGCCTGTAATTCGTGCCCCGGAGCCCCGGGGCAGGGCACGCATCACGACGCAAAAAAGCCGCTCATCCAACTTCCGTTTCCGGCCGTGGACGGGCAGCTTCTGGCGTCGTGTGAACCGACAACTTCCCATTCGATCGACACGGTGCGCGACGCCGCGTCATTTCCCGAAAGCTGTGGTGAGGAGCGGGATATAGGTAGCGTGTTGGAAAGTGTCAAACCGGAGGCTTGTTTTTTCGTCGCGACGATGGTCAGGCGTCATCCGGCCTCACGTTCTCTTCGTCCTGCTTGAGCCGCTCGAAAATATCCCATTCGCGCATATCGCCACTGTTTTTTGCGCAGTTCATCCGGCGGACGAGCTTGCCGTCTTCATCACCAGCACGCCGGCGCCGTCATATTCGGGGTCGAACTTACCATCCGGATATTGGTTCGCCGCTTCCCAGCGATTGAACACGACATGGCTCCGGTCGCCGCTGACGAAACTCAGCGTCTGGCCCTCGCTGCGCGCGGCCCCGTCGCGATGATAGAAGACCCCGCCATCAGGACCGCCGCTCAGGGGGATCTCAGGTCGACCGCGTGGCCCGAACGTATAGGTCAGGCGATCGCCGTCCTGGGCGATCGTTATTTACTTGCGCCCGATCGGACGGTGAAGATCCCCTCCGGGGAAGGGGCGCCGGGCACGGCCAACGCGACCGGCAGAAGCGACGTCAGGATCATCGTTCGCCTGTAGTGCCAAAAAAGTAAGTGCAATATTGTTCTGGTATTTTTGATGCGAATCAACGGGTTGCTCGATTCGTCGCGAAAATACCTTCGGCCCGACGGCGACGAAACGAGGAACCGGGAGCGGGTTCCCGTCATTGTGACAGCGTCATGAACCAGCTTTTTGCCCCCCGCAAAGCCCGCGCGCTGGCGCCCTTGCTGGCCGCCACCGCGCTCGTCTCAACCCCCGTGTTCGCGCAGGACACGACGCCGCAGACGGCACCGCCCGTCGTCGTGACGCCGCCCAATTCGGCGACGGTCCCGATCCCGCCGGTCGTGCCCACCGTCCCCGATAGCAGTTCGTCGACCACCACGACCACGACGACGTCCAGTCGTTCGGCCACGGCGCCGGCGCCGGCGCCGGCGCCGCGCGCCTCCACGCGCTCGACGACGCGTTCCACCCGATCGATGACGAGGAGTACGACGCGCTCGGCTCCCGCGCCGGTCGCGGCTCCCGCGCCCGCTCCGCAGGCAGCGGCTCCCGCGCCGCAGCCGGCGGCACCGCCTGCGAGCACTACGGCAGCCGCTCCGCCGCCGCCCGCCGCGGCGCCCGACACGGCGGCACCGACCGTGGATGGCGCGTCGACACAGTCGACGACCACCACGAGCAGCGGCGTCCCGCTCTGGGCCTGGGTCGCCGGCGGCATCGCGTTGCTCGCGATCATCCTGGGCGCGGCGCTGGCGATGCGCGGTCGCCGCCGCGAATATGAGGAATATGAAGAGCCGGCCTATGTCGAGGACAATTATGTCGAGCCGCAGCTCGAGCCGGCCGTCGCGACGCCGGTGATCGCGCCGGTCGCCGTCGCCAAGGCCGAACCGCGCAAGGAGCCCGAATATTTGCGCCGTGCCGCGCCGGTCGCCGAGGTCGAGCCGGTCGTCGCCGCCCCCGACGCGGTCGAGATGTCGACCCCCCCGGCCGACGAGGTGGCGGCGCTCACCGCCGGCACTGCGCCGGTCGCCGAACGGCCGTGGCTCGAATTCGCCATGCGCCCGGTTCGCGCCGGAACCAATGTTGACGAAGCGTTGGTCGAGATAGAATTGACCGTTGGCAACGCCGGTTCGGTGCCGGCGCGCAACGTCCGTATCTCGACCTTCCTGCTGTCGAGCGACCCCAATGGCTCGGAAATGGAGCGTCTGCTGGTCGACCCGCCGGCCGATGCGACCACCGACCCGGTCACGATCAAACCAGGCGAGGGCAAGCGCATCGACGCCACGCTCGCGTTGCTCAAGGCGGACATGGGCGAGAATCTGCCCGACGCGATCCGCCCGATCGTCGTCGCCGACGCCCGCTACACGCTCGAGGATGGCAGCGAAGGCCGCACCTCGGCCTCGTTCGAGATCGGCGTGACGCCCGAGGAGGGCGGCCCGGGCCTCGAACCGCTCGAACTCGCCCGCGCCTCGATGCACGACAATGTCGGCGCCGAATTGCGCGGCGAACCGCAACACGCCTGACGCTCCCTCAGGCAAGCAGGCGCCCGCCCCGGGAAACCGGGGCGGGCGTTTTTTTGCGGCTCGTCACCCCGGACTTGTTCCGGGGTCCAACGTGCCACATCGGTTAAACCAACGGATCGAGTCCCAAGCCCACCGCGAGGTCATTCCATTCGGGATTCTGACGCTCGATCAGATTGCACTTCCAGTCGCGCGGCCATTTCTTGATGGTTTTCTCGCGTGAGATAGCGCCCTCCATCATCTCGCCGACCTCGTACCAGACTAGCTTCTTGACTCCGTACCGCTTCGTGAAACCCTCAAACGTCCCCTCACGATGCTGAATGACGCGGCCGATAAGGTTCGATGTCACGCCGACATACAGCGTGCCGAGCTTCTCGCTGGCCATGGTGTAGACGCAGGGTGTGCGATCTCTCATGCTTCAAGCCTGTGGCACGTTGGATGCCGGAACAAGTCCGGCATGACGGAGATGGCACCACGATGGATTCGATTGCATCCCGGTGCCGTAGCGTCCTAGGACGCTGCCACCCCCTCCCAAGGAGACTCGGCCGCATGATCAAGAAGCTGGCGTTGATGCCTCTCGTCGCTCTCGCATTTTCTCCCGCGCTCGCGCAGCAGGCGCCGGTGTGGCCGCCCAACGGGACCGACATTCCGACCAAGTTCACGCCGCCGGTCGACGCCAATGCCGATTACATCAAGCGCGAAGTCATGATCCCGATGCGCGACGGGACCAAGCTCTACACCGTCATCGTCATCCCCAAGGGCGCAACCAACGCGCCGATCGTGCTGACCCGCACGCCGTACAACGCGGCCGGCCGCGCCAAGCGGATGGACAGCCCGTCGATGCTCAACACCTTGCCGCTGGCCGACGAGATCTTCGTCAAGAACGGTTATATCCGCGTCTATCAGGACATCCGCGGCAAATATGGCTCGGAAGGGGGGTACGTCACCACGCGCCCGCCGATCGGGCCGCTCAATGACACCAAGGTCGATCACGTCACCGACGCCTACGACACGATCGACTGGCTGGTGAACAAGGCGAACCTGCCCGAGTCGAACGGCAAGGTCGGCATGATCGGGTCGTCCTACGAGGGCCTGACCGTGGTCATGGCGCTGCTTCACCCGCACCCCGCGCTCAAGGTCGCGGCGCCGCAGAGCCCGATGGTCGACGGCTGGATGGGCGACGACTGGTTCCATTACGGCGCGTTCCGTCTCGCCAACATCGCGTGGATCGGCGCGCAGACCGGCTACAAGGGCGCAGGCAAGGCGCCGCCGACCGGCGGTTACGACGATTACGACAATTTCCGCGAGGTCGGCTCGGCCGGCGAATGGGCGAAGAAGTCCGGCTACGACCAGCTGCCGTTCTGGACCCGCATGTCGATGCACCCGGCCTATGACGAATTCTGGTCGGGCCAGGCGCTCGACAAGCTCCTCGCCAAGACGCCCGACGACGTCCCCACCATCTGGGAACAGGGCCTGTGGGACCAGGAGGATATGTGGGGGGCGATCCACAGCTATGAGGCACTGGTCAAGGCCGGCAAGGGCGACACCAACTTCATCGTGATGGGGCCGTGGCGCCACAGCCAGATCAACCGCGTGGGTTACGAACTCGGGCCGTTCAAATGGAATGGCGACACCGCCGCGCAATATCGCGAGGACATGATCCTGCCGTTCTTCAATCACTATCTGAAGGACGGCCCGGCGGTAACCCCGCCGGCGGGGATGATCTATAATACCGCCGAGAACCATTGGGACCGCTTCAGCGCCTGGCCGGTGGCGTGCGAGAAGGGCTGCCCGTCGCCGCTCAAGCCGATCTACATGCAGGCCGACGACGGCCTCGGCTTCGGCAATGCCGCGGAAGGCGGCGACAGTTACGTCTCCGATCCCGCCAAGCCGGTCCCGCATCTGCCGCGCCCGGTCAATTTCAACGATGGCCGCTGGGGCGACTGGCTGGTCCAGGACCAGCGCTCGTATGACGGCCGGCCCGACGTGATGAGCTACGAGAGTCCGGTGCTCGACCAGCCGGTGCGCGTCTCCGGCGTGCCGATGGCCGATCTGTTCGCCAAGACGACGGGCACCGACGGCGACTTCGTGGTCAAGGTGATCGACGTCTTCCCGGCGGAGAATGCCACCGACCCCAAGATGGGCGGCTATCAGCTGGCGATCAGCATGGACATCTTCCGTGGCCGCTATCGCGACAGCTTCTCCAATCCGTCGCCGATCCCGGCGGGCAAGGTGCAGGAATACAAGTTCCGGCTGCCGGCGGTGAACCATGTGTTCGAGCCCGGTCACCGCATCATGATCCAGGTGCAGTCGACCTTGTTCCCGGTCTATGATCGCAACCCGCAGAAATATGTCCCGAACATCTTCTACGCGAAGAAATCGGACTATCAGAAGGCGACGGTGACGATCATGCGTGGCGGAAAGACGCCGAGCGCGGTGTGGCTGCCGGTCGTGCCGCTCGCCCCGCCGCAATTGATGCGCTAGGGCGGGGCCTTTCGCCGATATTCGGCATGGGTTCAGCTAGGTCGTGTCAAACGTGGGGTCGATGAGGGGTTCGGGAGTGTTGAAGCGCGCGGGCGCGTTGCTCGCCGGAATAGCGGTGGTGCCGGGGATGGCGGCTGCGCAGAATAGCGCCGCGCCGCAGTCGATACCGGATTTGCGCTTCAACCTCCCGCCCAAACCGACGCCGACGCCCGCGCCGCCACCCTCGGGCCCGATCGTCGCGCCGTTCAGCCGGCCTACGCCGGCCCCGACCGCAGCGGCGACTCCGACGACGCCGCGGGCAGCAGTAACGCCGCCACCGGTCGCGACGACCCGGCCCAGCACCACGCCGACTCCCGCGCCGCGCCAGACGCCACGACCCGCAACCACCGGCCCGCAGCCGAGCGTTGCCCCGACGCCGGCACCCGTCGCTAGTGCCACGCCTGTTCCTACCGCGACCGTAACGCCCGAGGCTGCACCCATCGCACTCCCTACGGCCGCCGCGCCGGCGGAGTCGGCGGAGCAGCCGGCGAGCGCTGGCTCGAGCGGCACCTGGATCGCTATCGGCGTGGCGATCGTCGCGTTGTTGGGCGCGGGCTGGTTCCTGTTCGCTCGTCGCCGCCGCCGCGACGAGGAAGAGCGATGGGTCGACACCGCCGTGCAACCCGAGCCGGTCGCGCCGCCCAGGCCGGCGCGTGCCCCGGCCGCGCCCGCGCCCGCGCCCGCACCGACGCCCGAGGCCGCTCCGGCGGCACCCTCTGGGCTGCTGACCGTGCCGGTTCGTCGTATCGCCGAAGCGCTCCAGCCGAGCCCGCAGCCGCCATCGCCGCCGCTTCCTCCCGGTCTGCTGACCGTGCGGGCGCCGCAACCGTCGGGCCGCTCTATCGAGGATCAGAAACCCGAACTGGAGATCGTGCTGATCCCCCAGCGCGCCGGCACCGATCCCTCGATGAGCGCGGCGATCGAATATCGCCTCGTCATTCGCAACGTCGGGCGCGGCGACGCGCGCGACGTCGCGTTCGGCCTCTATATGCTCAGCGCCAGCGCGCGTCAGGCGGCCGACCTGCAGGCGATCTTCGCCGCGCCGGTCGACAAGCCGGTGGTGGCGCCGTTCGAGATCCGCGCCGGCAGCCAGGTCGAGCTGACCGGCACCGCGATGCTGCCGCGCGAGAACCTCAACGTCATGACGATCGACGGCAAGCCGTGGTTCGTGCCGGTGCTGGCGATGAAGGCCGAATATCGCTGGGGCGAGAATGTCGGCGCGCCCGGCGTGGCGACCGCCGCGCACATGATCGGCATCAATCGCGGGGAAGGGGCCAAGCTCGCGCCCTTCCGCCTCGACGGCAGCCCGCGCATGCATCCCCAGGTGGGGGAACGCCGGGTGGCGTGAAGCATCTCCACGCCCGCGCACCGGCTTTGTCTTGCGCCTGATCATAGGCGCGATTGCCGGCTTGTCGCTGATTGCCGTGGCGATCCTCGCGGTGGTGATCGCGCTCGGGATGATCTTTCCGTACGAAGCGCCAGCGGGCTTCACGATCGTCGAAATGTGGCTGGTTCTGGCCACGGAATTGCTGCTGTGGATCGCGACCGGTGCCATAGCGGCGGTCGCGGCGATGAGCGGCAGTTGGTCCTCGACATGGATCGGCATGGCGTTGTTCGTGGTACTGTCTCGTTGCTGGCGTTCACCTCCCATCACGGCATTGGCGCCTATTGAGGCGTGAAGCGCCATCCGAACCTTCTGTTCGGGGGCGGCGGTAGGGACGCGCGCCCCGGTCGGGAGATGCGCTCCCGTTTCCGTTTATCGTTATCCCCGCGAAGGCAGGGACCCATCTCCTACTGTCGCCAGCGTTCGACCGCCGTGGCCAGGGTCCGCGAGGGAGATGCCCCCCCCTCGCGGGGATGACGGAGGGGAGGAGGCTGCGAAAAGGAAAAGGGCGGCCCCATCGCTGGGACCGCCCTTCCTGTTTCTGCTGACCGTCACGGGAACAAGTCCCATGGCGTCGGACGTGGCGTATAGCCACGCCGGCCGTCCTTGCGGAGATGCGAGCCGGAACGGCTCGTCTTTCCCGCTGCGGCTTACTTCAGCTCGACGGTGGCGCCGGCCTCTTCGAGCTGCTTCTTCAGCTTCTCGGCCTCGTCCTTGTTCACGCCTTCCTTGACGGCCTTCGGAGCCGACTCGACCAGCGTCTTCGCCTCGGTCAGGCCGAGACCGGTGATCGCGCGGACTTCCTTGATGACGTTGATCTTCTTGCCGCCGTCGCCGGTCAGGATGACGTCGAATTCGTCCTTGGCCTCTTCGGCCGGAGCCGCACCGGCGCCGCCGCCGGCCGGAGCCGCAACCGCAACCGCGGCGGCGGCCGAGACGCCCCACTTCTCTTCGAGCAGCTTCGAGAGCTCAGCGGCCTCGAGCACGGTCAGTTCGCTCAGCTGGTCAACCAGCGCGTTCAGGTCTGCCATTTTCAATTCTCCATGTGGGCCGCATGGGGCCCGAGTTTCAGTTCAACAGTCGAAAGATCTTAAGCGGCTTCCTTGGCCCCATACGCACCGAACACGCGGGCGAGCTGACCGGCCGGCGCCTGGGTGATGCTGGCGAGCTTCTGCGCCGGCGCCTGAATCAGGCCGACGATCTTCGCACGCAGTTCATCCAGCGACGGCATGGTGGCCAGAGCCTTCACGCCTTCGACGTTGAGAGCCGTCGCGCCCATCGCGCCGCCGACGATTTCGAGCTTGTCGTTCGTCTTGGCGAAG
>NZ_JBQCCN010000082.1:0-6569 GCF_051962185.1 Sphingomonas sp. | reverse complement strand
GCGGCACCGAATTCACCGGCTACACGTCGGAGGAAGGCGAAGGCGAAGTCGTCGCGTTGATCAAAGACGGTGTGCGGGTCGACAGGGCCGTCGCCGGCGACGAGGTCGATGTCGTACTCAACCAGACCCCCTTCTATGCGGAGAGCGGCGGCCAGGTCGGCGATGCCGGTCTCGCGACCAACGACAAGGGGCTGAAGGGCCGCGTGTTCGACACGCAGAAGCATCTCGGCCGCCTGTGGGCGCACCGCACCAAGATCGAGGCGGGCGAGCTCGCGATCGGCGATGCCGTTCATCTCGTCGTCGATGGCGAGCGCCGCAATGCGATCCGTGCCAATCACTCGGCGACGCACCTGTTGCATGCCGCGCTGCGCGAGCGCCTCGGCACGCATGTCGCGCAAAAGGGCTCGCTGGTCGCGCCCGAACGCCTGCGCTTCGACTTCTCGCAGCCGACCGCGATCGATCCGGTGCGGCTGGCCGAGGTCGAGGCCGATGTGAACGCCTATATCCGCCAAAACGACCCGGTCGCGACGCGGCTGATGACGCCCGAGGAAGCGATCGAGGAAGGCGCCATGGCGCTGTTCGGCGAGAAATATGGCGACGAGGTTCGCGTCGTGTCGATGGGTCGCGCGCCCGACGGCAAGTCGATCTACAGCCTGGAATTGTGTGGCGGTACGCATGTCGGCGCGACCGGCGATATCGGCCTGTTCAAGCTGGTGAGCGAAGGCGCGGTGTCCTCGGGCGTGCGCCGTGTCGAGGCGCTGACCGGTGAAGCGGCGCGCGCCTATCTCGCCGGCCGCGACGAAAAGCTGCGCGAGACCGCCGCCGTGCTCAAGTCGACCCCCGACGAGGTGCCGGCGCGCGTTGCCGCGTTGGTCGAGGACCGCCGTCGGCTCGAACGCGAATTGGCCGAGGCCAAGAAAGCGCTGGCGCTGGGCGGTGGCGCCGGCGCGGCACCGACGGGGCCGGAACAGGTCAACGGCGTCAATTTCGTCGGCCAGGTTGTCGAGGGACTGGAAGCCAAGGGCCTGCGCGGCGCGGTCGACGAGACCAAGGCGCGGATCGGCTCGGGTGTCGCAGTACTGGTCGCGGTCAATGACGGCCGCGCCTCGATCGCCGTCGGCGTGACCGACGATTTGACCGGCCGCTTCAACGCCGTCGACCTGCTACGCAAGGCGGTCGAGGTCCTGGGCGGGCAGGGCGGCGGCGGTCGCCCGGACATGGCTCAGGGCGGCGGGCCCGACGGCAGCAAGGGCGACGAAGCGGTTGCGGCGGTGAAGGCGGCGCTGGCCTGATCCTATATTGTGACAGCCTTGCTGTCGTACTGAATCGGCGATATTCTATGGCAGCCGTTCGAGCGGAATGAACATCCGTGACGGTGCGTCGGAGGCTGGCGATGGTGTCGGATCAGCGGTCGCGTATCGACGCCATTGGACGCCGGTCGATCGGCCTGGCGCTGGCGGTTGTCGCGGCCTGCGCGCTAGCGTCGTCGGCCGTTGCGCAAAACGCGCCCGCCAAGCCGGGAGACATCGTCGTCACCGGCCGCACCGAAAACTCGGGCAAGCAGATCGACAAGGAAGCGCGCAAGATCACCGCGCCGATGAGCGATCTCTATGGCGAGTCTTTGGCACGGTTCGCCTCGCCGGTGTGCCCCGCGGCGGTCGGCGTACCGCCGGATTTCGCCAGGACCCTAATCAATCGCTTGCGCCAGGATGCCGAACTGGCCGGGGTCGAGGTCGCCAAGCCCGGATGCAAGCCCAATATCGCCGTGATCTTCGTCGAGAATGGCCAGGAAGAAATCCGTGCCATCCGCAACAAGCAGACCGCGTTGTTCGCCGGCCTGTCGCGGGGCGATATCGGCCGGTTGGCCAACGATCCCGGCCCGGTCCACGCCTGGACACGGACGGAACGAAAGGGGGTCGATGGGCAACCACTCGAATTCGGCCCGCTGGACGATGCCCCCGCGCTCTCGGTATCGGCCTCATCGTCGTCTCTGATCATGCTGTCGACGCGTCTCGACGTCGATTCGGCGGTGGTAGTGATAGATTTACCGGCGGCGAGCGGGATGACCACGAACCAATTGGCCGACTACGCCGCGATGCGTGCGCTCGCCCGGACCGATCCGAAGGGAGTGAGCGGCAAGGTCGGCACGATCCTCGCCTTGTTCGATGCGCCGGCGGGCAAGCAGCCCGCCGAAATGACGACCTTCGACCTCGGCTATTTGCGGGCGCTGTACAAGCCGTTGGCAGGGCAGCCAGCCTATATGACGCTGGGCGGACTTACCGACGCAGTTCGCAGCGTGTCGACCGTTACCGCCTCCGCCGACAAGCACTGACCACGCCGGTCAAGAGGCTTCCGCCTTTCTGACACGCCGCAGCCGCGGCTCGCGGTCGAGCCCGGCTTCGTCCTTGATCGACTTGTGCAATTCGTCGCGCTTCTCGTGGATCGAGGCGATGACGAATCCCATCGCGACGCCGAGATCGACCAGCACCGCTTCGGATAATTGCAGCGAGCTTTCGAGCGTTTCGGGCACCGCGTCGGTGGCACCCGCCTTGTAGAGTTCGGCGGCATGCGCCGCGTCGCGCGCGCGGGCGATGACCGTCAGGCCGGGCACCCAGCCGCGCACCCGCTTGGTCAGGCGCACGGTCAGCACCGGATCGTCCATCGTCAGCACCAGCGCTTTGGCGCGGCCGAGATTGAGGCGATCGACCAGTTCGCTGCGCGCGACATCGCCGAACAGCACCGAATAGCCCTCGCGCCGCGCGGCGTTGACCGTGTCGATATCGGCCTCGACCGCGATATAGGGCTGGTCGTGCTCGCGCAGCATGTCGGCAACCATCCTTCCGACGCGGCCGAAACCGATCACCACCGTGCCCGGCCCCTCATCGGCGAGTTGCAGGTCGGGCGCGAGGCCTTCTCGCGCTTCCAGCCGCCGCGCGACGCCATGGCCGATCTCGGCCAGTGCCGGCGTGATCGTCAGCCCGAGCGCGGTGACGGTCTGCCAGAAAGCGGCATCCTGCTGCGCGATCAGCCCCGCCGCCGCGGCAGTACCGAGCACGATCAGCGTGGTTTCCGACGGGCTCGACATCAGCAGACTGGTTTCCGCCGCGACGCCGCTCCTGGCTTTGGTCAGCTTGAGCAGGGCGAAGGTGACGATCGACTTGGCGGCGACCACGCCGAGCAGCGCCAGCACGAAATCGCCCCAATGCGCCAGCAGGGTCTCGAGGCTCAGGCTCATGCCGACGGTGATCAGAAACACGCCGAGCGCGAGCCCCTTGAACGGCGCGGTGATGACCTCGACCTCGCTATGATATTCGGTCTCGGCGATCAGCACGCCGGCCAGCAGCGCCCCGACGATCGGCGACAGACCGGCGGCGGTCGTAGCCAGGCTGGCGACGATGACCACCAGCAGCGAGATGGCGAGGAACAGCTCCGGGCTCTTGGTCCGGGCGGCCTGGGCGAACAGGCGGGGCAGGAGGAACCGCCCGACCAGGAAGATCGCGACGATCGCCACCGCGCCCCAGATCAGCACGCCGGCGATGTTCCCGCCGCGCCCGCCCATCGCGCCGAGCCCGAAGATGATCGGGACCAGGGCGAGATCTTCGAACAGCAGCATTGCGAACGCGGTGCGTCCGACCGGGCTCGTCGTCCCGGCGATCGGCAGTACGAGCGCGGTCGACGACAGCGCCAGGGCGAGGCCGAGGCCGAGCCCCGCGCCCCAAGCCTCGCCGGTCAGCAGCAATGCCCCGCCGATCACCGCCGCGCAGCCGAACAATTCGGCGGCGCCGATCCCGAATACCGCGCCACGCATCGCCCAGAGCCGACGCAACGACAATTCGAGCCCGATCGAGAACAGCAACAAGGTGATGCCGAATTCGGCAAACGGCTCGATCGCGTGCGAATCGGAGATGGTCAGGTGATAGAGCCAGGGATGCTGGCCGACGAGCGCGCCCAGCCCGGCCGGGCCGACCAGGATGCCGACCAGGATGAAGCCGATCACCGGGCTGACCTTGAACCGCGCGAAGGCCGGGATCACGATGCCCGCGGCACCGAGAATCACCAGCGCATCGCTGAACCCCTTGTTGTCGAGACCGATCGCCATCGCGGCATCAAAGCAGGCCGAAGGGAGTTTGTCAGTCATGATCGAAACCGACATCTGCATTATCGGCGGCGGTCCGGCCGGGATGGTCGCCGGACTGCTGTTCGCGCGCGCCGGCCTGAAGACCGTGGTGCTGGAGAAGCACAAGGACTTCCTGCGCGATTTCCGCGGCGACACGGTCCATCCCTCGACCCTGCGGATCTTCAGCGAGCTCGGCCTGCTCGACGAATTGCTGCAACGGCCGCACCAGAAGATCGAGCGGCTGAGCGCACGGATCGCCGGGCGCGACATGCAGATCGTCGATCTCACCCATCTCCACGTGCCGGCGCCCTATGTCGCGCTGATGCCGCAATGGGACTTCCTCGATTTCGTCGCCGAAACCGCACGGCGTTATCCGACCTTCGCCCTGCGCCAGAGTTGCGAGGGCACCGAACTGATCGAGCAGGACGGGCGCGTGCGCGGCGTACGAACCAGCGACGGCGAGGAGATCCGCACACGGCTGACGATCGCAGCGGATGGCCGCGATTCGCGGCATCGCGACGGGCTGCCGACGACGGTGATCGGCGCACCGATGGACGTATTCTGGTTCCGCATTCCCAAGGCGGTGAAGCCGGACAACGACACGATGGGGGTGTTCGACACCGGCACCCTGTTCGTGCTGATCGATCGCGGCGATTATTATCAATGCGCCTTCGTCTTCCCCAAGGGCGGGGCCGAGAAGATCAGGGCAGAAGGGCTCGACGCCTTCCGCGCCCGCGTCCGCGCGATCGGCCCGGAAACCGCGACGGTCGATCAGGGCGTGACGAACTGGGACGACGTCAAATTGCTGACCGTAACGGTCGACCGGCTCGACAAATGGGACAGGCCCGGCCTGCTGGTGATCGGCGACGCCGCGCACGCCATGTCGCCGATCGGCGGCGTCGGGATCAACCTTGCGGTGCAGGATGCGGTTGCGGCCGCCAATATCCTGGCTGCGCCGATGGCGGCGGGAAACGATCCCGATCCGTTGCTCTACCTCGTACACGACCGCCGCATCCGCGCGGTCAAGCTGACCCAGGGCATGCAGAAGATGGTCCAGGACAGCATCATCGCGCCGCTGTTGTCGAGCACCGAACCGCTCGATGGCCCGCCACTCGCGGCGAAATTGCTCGACCGCATCCCGTTGCTGCGCCGCATCCCGGCGCAGGTCATCGGCATGGGCTTCCGGCCGGAGCATGTCCGGTCGCCCGAAGCAAAGTGATGATTGCCGCATCGGTGGAGGATCGTGCGCTGACACTCGGTCGCGACGGCGTCGAGCTTTGGGCGGGCGCGGCGTCCGGGCATCTTCCCGCCATTATCCAGGCGGTGGCGAGCCAGCCTGCCGATCATGCCGGCATCCGCCTGACCGGCATTCCGGCGCTGAACGATCTGCTGAATGCTCGAGGCGCTATCGGCGCGCTAGTGGCGCGACACCTCGGCCCTGCGGCACGACCGGTGCGGATGATCCTGTTCGACAAGTCGGCTGCGACAAATTGGGCGCTCGGCTGGCATCAGGATCGCACGATCGTCGTTCGAAATCGCAGCGAGGTACCGGGCTTCGGGCCGTGGACGATCAAGGCGGGAATGCTCCATGTCGCGCCGCCGATCGATCTGCTGGAACGGATGATGACGATCCGTATCCATCTCGATCCGGTGTTAGGGACCAACGCGCCGCTGCTGGTCGCGCCGGGGTCGCATCGACTGGGAAAAGTGGCTGAAGACGACATCGCTACCGCGGTCGCGCGTCTCGGCGCCGTCGTCGCATGCCTGGCGGCGGCCGGCGACGTGTGGGCCTATGCGACGCCGATCCTGCATGCCTCGGACGCCTCGGGCGAACCGCGACGGCGGCGGGTGTTGCAGGTTGATTATGCTGCCGAGGAATTGCCCGGCGGGCTGGAATGGCTCGGGATTTAGCTGAGGCCCTCTCCCCGAAAGGGGTGAGGGGAAAGGGAGCGAAACTCCGCGCGATTGCAGCGCAATCGCTCCCCTTCATCCAAGCTTCGCTAGGCTGCTCTTACGCCCAGGTCGCCATCTTGGCTTCGAGGTTCTCGCGGATCGCCTCGAAGAACTGCTCGGTGGTCATCCACGCCTGATCGGGGCCGATCAGCAGCGCGAGGTCCTTGGTCATCTTGCCGCTCTCGACGGTCGCGATGCAGACCTTTTCCAGTTCCTCGGCGAAGCGCGTCACGTCGGGCGTGCCGTCGAACTTGCCGCGATACTTGAGGCCGCCGGTCCAGGCGAAGATCGACGCGATCGGGTTGGTCGAGGTCGCCTTGCCCTGCTGGTGCTGGCGATAGTGACGGGTGACGGTGCCGTGTGCGGCTTCGGCCTCGACGGTCTTGCCGTCGGGCGAGAGCAGGACCGAGGTCATCAAGCCGAGCGAGCCGAAGCCCTGCGCGACCTGGTCCGACTGGACGTCGCCGTCGTAATTCTTGCAGGCCCAGACGAACTCGCC
>NZ_JBQCCN010000081.1:0-14318 GCF_051962185.1 Sphingomonas sp. | reverse complement strand
CGAAGGCCGGGGCCCAGACGCGACGCATTGGCAGCGACGGGATGCCATCGGCATTGTCACGAAACTGGGCCCCGGCCTTCGCCGGGGAGGCGTTTGGGGCAACGGGTCGAAACGAGACCGGCCCGACGATGTCGTGGCGGCACGCGAGCCGCGTCATATCCCCCCGTCACCCCGGCCTTGTGCCGGGGTCTGCCGGGCAGCACGTGCTGGACAAGAGGCTCCTGGTTCAGGAAGTGAGGCATGGCGGATCCCGGGACGAGCCCGGGATGACGGAGTAGTGATAGTAACCGTATGCGTATCTTGCTGGCCGGCTTGCTTGTCCTCCTCGCGTTCGTCCCGCGCGTCGCGGCCGCGCAACGCATCGAAACCCCCGCCGAAGCGCAGGCCCGCGACGCCGCCGAATATGCCAAGCTGTTCGACGTCCCCCAGGACGAAGCCGTCCGCCGCCTCGCCGCCCTCGACGCCAGCGTGCCGGTGACCGATGCGATCGAAGCGAAATATCGCGACCGGGTCGCCGGCATCTCGGTCCAGCACCGGCCCGATCTCAAGATCAACGTCTATCTGACCGGCGACGATCCGGTGCCGTCCGAGACGATCGACGCCGGCGGCATGACCCTGCCGATCATTTTCCGCACCGGCGCCCGTGCCTCGCGCGACCGGGTGATCTGGGCAGTGACCTGGCACCAGGCGCAGATCCGCGCGATGTTCAAGCGCCCGCCCGCCATGGGGCTCGACCCGCGGACCGGAGAATTGGTGGTGCTGATCACCAGCGGCGAGGCCAGGGCCGGGGTCGAGCAATGGCGAAAGAAGGTCGAGGCGGTCGCCGGGGTGCCGGTCAGCATCCGCGTGGTCGACCAGGTCGACGTCAATCTCGGCGGGCCGCCGGTCGGCGGCGCGCGGCTCGAGGGCACCAGCCCCGACGACGGCAAGCGCTATCTGTGCACCAGTGGCTTCGTCGTCACCGACGGCACGCGCTACGGCATCGCCACCGCGGCGCATTGCCTCGACCAGATGAGCTATATCGCGCCCGACCGCAGCGACGTGCCGCTGAGCTTCGTCGGGCAATGGGGCTGGGGCTATCACGACGTCCAGATCGGCACGGTCGACGGGCCGCTCGCCGGGCTGTTCTACGCCGACACCGCCAAGACGATCGAGCGCCCGGTGACGGGGCAACGCACCCGCGACCAGACCCGCGCGGGCGACTTCGTCTGCCATCGCGGCGAACGCACCGGCTATAGCTGCGCGGTCGTCGAGCTGACCGATTTCGCGCCCGCCGGCGATCTGTGCGGCGGCGCCTGCCTGCCGACCTGGGTCACCGTGTCGGGGCCGACCTGCAAGGGCGGCGACAGCGGCTCGCCGGTGTTCGCCGGCACCACCGCGCTCGGCATCCTCAAGGGCGCGACCTATCGGCCGGACGGGACGTGCGTCTTCTATTTCTACATGTCGGTCGATTATCTTCCCCAGCCCTGGTCGCTGGCGCTGGCGAATGCGCCGCAACCGCCCGCGCCGATGGTCGAGCCCCTGCCCGAATCCCCTGTCGCCGCGCCGCCAATTGGTGCAAGGGGGCGGCCATGACCGCGATAGGCATCTTGGGCAGCGAGGGCCGGATGGGCCGCGCGATCGCCGCGATCGCCGCCGATTTCGGCGCGACCGTGGCGGGAGGCGTCGACGCCGACGGCGACCCGCTGGCGCTTGCCGGTAAGGCCGACGTGCTGGTCGACTTCACCGCGCCGTCGGCGCTCGAGGCCAATCTGGCGGCGGCGTGCGAGGCTGGGACGCCGATCGTTGTCGGCACCACCGGGCTGGGCCAGGCGCACCACGCGCTGATCGACAATGCCGCCGCCCGGATCGCCGTCCTCCAGACCAGCACGACGTCGCTCGGCGTCACCTTGCTCGCGCGGATCGTCGCCGACGCCGCGGCGCGGCTGGGCCCCGATTGGGACATCGAGATCGTCGAGGCGCATCATCGCCACAAGGTCGACGCGCCGTCGGGCACCGCCTTGCTGCTCGGCGAGGCCGCCGCCGAGGGTCGCGGCGCCGCGCTCGCCGACCTCAAGGTGGTCGATCGCGCCGGGCTGATCGGCGCGCGGACCGAGGGCACGATCGGCTTTTCCTCGATCCGCGGCGGCTCGATCGCGGGCGATCACCAGGTGATCTTCGCCGGCCCGGGCGAGCGGCTCGAACTGACCCATCGCGCCGAGAGCCGCGAGATGTTCGCGCGCGGCGCGGTACGCGCGGCCTTGTGGCTCGCCGGCCGACCCGCCGGCCGCTACACCATGCCCGAAGTCCTGGGGCTCTGATCGGCGCCATGAACAAGGCACAAGTGGTCGAGTTCTTCAGCCGCCTGGCCGCCGACAATCCCCATCCCGAAACCGAGCTCGAATCGGGCAATCCCTATCAATTGCTGGTCGCGGTCGTGCTGTCGGCGCAGGCGACCGATGTCGGCGTCAACAAGGCGACTCGCAAGCTGTTCCAGGAGGTCCATACGCCCGAGCAGATGGTCAGGCTGGGCGAGGCCAGGCTCAAGGAGCACATCAAGACGATCGGCCTGTTCAATACCAAGGCGAAGAACGTCATCGCCTTGTCCGAGCAGTTGATCGCCGACCATGGCGGCGAGGTCCCGGCCGATCGTGACGAACTCGAAAAGCTGCCGGGCGTCGGGCGCAAGACCGCCAATGTCGTGATGAACGTCGCGTTCGGGGCGGAGACCTTCGCGGTCGACACGCACATCTTCCGCGTCGGCAACCGCACCGGGCTGGCGCGCGGCAAGACCCCGCTGGCGGTCGAACTCAAGCTCGAGAAAGTGGTACCGCAACCGTTCCGGCTGCATGCTCATCACTGGTTAATCCTGCACGGCCGATATGTCTGCAAGGCGCGCACGCCCGAATGCTGGCGATGCGTCGTTGCCGATCTTTGCGCGTTCAAGCCCAAGACGCCGGCGCCCAAAAAGGCGCGGCCCGATACGGAGTAGAAAGTCATGCGCCCGTTGTTGTTCGCCCTCGCCGTCATCGCGATCGCCGCGCCGGTAGCCGCCAAGGACAAGAGCATCCCCGCCGCGACGCCGTCTGGTCCTGCAGTGAATTGCGTGAACCTGAGCCAGGTCCGCGAGACGCATGTGCGCAGCGACCAGGTGATCGATTTCGAGATGAACAATCGCAAGATCCTGCGCAACACCTTGCCCAATGCGTGTCCCAACCTCGGTTTCGAGGAGCGGTTCGCCTATTCGGTGACCGGCAACCAATTGTGCTCGGTCGATACGATCACCGTTCTGCAATCGGGCGGTGCCGGCCCCGGGCCGCGCTGCGGCCTGGGCCAGTTCCAGCCCGTGACATTGGGCAAATAGAAACGCTGGCGCACCGGCCCGTGCTTTGCTAGGCGCACCCGGCTCGCACCCGTAGCTCAGCTGGATAGAGCGCTGCCCTCCGAAGGCAGAGGCCACAGGTTCGAATCCTGTCGGGTGCGCCAGATTCCTTCACAAAAAACGGCTCGAGATCCGCCGGCACGATCGCCTGTCCTGGGGCGATCCCGAAGCGGGTGAAAGCGCCCGCTCGTCAGCAAATCGCGCCAAATCAGCCGGGGCAGCCGGTCCGACGCGTTCGGCATGTGAACCGCTCTGGCGCGTCCCGCTCGGCGCGTTCCTCATTTGACCGGGCGCTTCTCCAGCTTGCGCGCCAGGGTCCGGCGATGCATTCCCAGCCGCCGCGCGGTCTCCGAGATGTTGAACCCGGTCTCCGCCAGCATCTCGTTGATCCGCTCCCATTCGAGGGTCTTGATCGAGGTCGGCCGCGTCGCCAGCGAAACGTCGGAATCGCCCGACGCGCGGCCGAACGCCGCCTCGACGTCGTCGGTGTTCGACGGCTTGACCAGATAATGGCAGGCGCCGAGCTTGATCGCCTCGACCGCGGTCGCGATGCTGGCGAAGCCGGTCAGCACGACGATCAGCATCGCCGGATCGTGCGCGTGGAGCGTCGCCACGCACGGCAGCCCCGACGCATTGCCGAGCTTGAGGTCGACGACCGCATAGCCCGGATGTTCGGTCAGCAGCAGCGTGTCGAGCTCGGCCGGGCTAGTCGCGACATGGACGCGGTAGCCGCGCCGTTCCAGCGAGCGCTGCAGGGTGCGGGCGAAGGTCGCGTCGTCCTCGACGATCACCAGATCGCGTATGTCATCCATTGCCGTTCTTCCTGGGCAAGGCGGGCGCGACGGGCAGGACGAGCCGCACTTCGGCGCCGCCGCCGTCGAGATTGCGCGCCTCGAGCCGGCCGCCGAGTTGCCGCGCGACATTGGTCGCGAGGAACAGGCCGAGCCCATGTCCCGCGCCCTTGGTCGATTGATAGAGCCGGCCGACCGTCGCGAGCGCGCCGGGCGCGAAGCCCGGTCCTTTGTCGGCGACGGCGATCGCCACCATGTCGCCATCGCGATCGGCCGTCAGGGTCAGTCCGCCGGGAGACGCTTCGGCGGCATTGTCGAGCATGTTCCACACCGCCTGGCGCAACGCCGGGGCGACGAGAATGTTCGCGCCTTCGACCGCCGCCGCATCGCAGGCGAAGAGCAGTTGCGGATTCAGCTGCCCCCAATCCTCCGCCACGCCGCGTACGAACGCGGCCGCCGCCATGACCTCGAGCGGCTCGCTGCGCGGCTGGCCGGCGGAGTGGAGGATGTCGGAGACGATCGTCTTGCAGCGCTCGACCTCACCTTGCATCTCGGCGACCTCGTCGGCGAGATCGGGATCCCTGGCGATCGCGGGCATGCGCTGCCAGTCGGCGAGAATCACCGCGAGCGAGCCGAGCGGCGTTCCCAGTTCATGCGCTGCGCCCGAAGCGAACAGCCCCATCCGCACGATTCCTTCTTCCTCCGCCGCCTGTTGCCGGAGATCGGCGACGTGCGCGTCGCGGGACCGAAGGTTGCGCGTGATCCTGGTGATGAACAGCACCAGCAGCCCCGCGACCAGCACGAAGCTGATCCAGCGTCCGATCGCGAACAGATCGGTGCTCTCGGTGATCAGGCTCTGCGGCAGCCGGATCGGTACGTAACGCACGGTCAGCCAGCCGTAACAGAGCCCGGTCGCCAGCACGAGGATGGCCGCCAGAATTGGCGAGAGCAGGATCGCCCCGAGCACCACCTGGAGCAGATAGAGGAAGATGAACGGATTGGTCGCGCCGCCGCTGAGATAGAGCTGCAAGGTGAGCGTGCCCATGTCGAGCAGCAGCGCCAGCATGATCTCGATATTGCGCACGCGGTGCCGCGGCAGCGCCAGCGACGCACCCAGATTCGCCAGCGCCAGCAGCAGCACCGCGCCGAGCATCCAGCCGATCGGCAGCGTGACGCCCAGACCGAAATGGACGACCAGGATCGTCACCGTCTGACCGACAACCGCGAGCCAGCGCAATTGCGCGAGCTGGCGCATATTGTCGGCCGCGACGGTTTCCGCCGCACCGCTGAAATTCGCGCGCCGCCGCGTCAAGGCGAGGATCGGGGCTTCCATCAGGCGGGCCGGTTCTTGCGCAGGATCAGGCCGATCGCAACGAGGCAGAGTCCCGACAGCGCGAACCAGGTCAGCGCATAGACCAAATGGCTGTTGCGGAACCGGATGACGGTCAGCCCGCCGACCGGATAGCCGCCCGGATCGGGCGTCGCATCGGCATCGATGAAGAACGGTGCGACGGTACCGAGATGGCGGGCGCGAGCGATCGCCGCGACGTCCCGCGAATACCAGCGGCCGGCGGCGGGATCGTTCGAGCGCAGTAGCGTGCCACGCGGTTCGCTGATCCGCAGCAGCCCGGTCACCGTCACCGGTCCCATGACCTGACCGGCCCGCCGACTCGCGGGATCGCGCAGCTCCTCGGGCACGAAGCCGCGATTGACGAGCACCGTCCCTCGCGCGGTGCGAAGCGGCGTCAATACCCAGAACCCGCCGCCGCGCTCGGTCAGCGCCTGGACCAGAGTCTCGTCCGCATGGTCGAACGTGCCGGTCGCGGTGATCCGGCGATAGGCGTCGTCCTTGTCGTTGATCCGGCTCCAGGCGGCGGGCGGCGGCAGTGCCGCCGGCGCGGCATGGACTCGCGCGTCGACCCGGGCGATCAGCTCCAGCTTCCAGGCGCGCCGTTCGACCTGCCACACGCCCAGTGCGGCGAACCCGATCACTCCCGCCAAAGCGAGCGCGAGGAAGAGGATCCTCCTCAGGGCCGCGTGCTCAGGTCCGTGCCGGGCATCGGCATCATGTTGGTGTTGAGATGGTGCATGATCCACAGCGACCCGCTGATGCAGATCAGCACCACGACCGCGGTGAAGATATAGGCCATCAACGTCCACCCGCCTTCCACCCGGCTGTTGACGTGGAGGAAGCACAAGGTGTGGACCAGGATCTGGACGAACGCCGATCCGACGATCACCGCGGCAGTCACGCGCGGGTCGGCCAGCGCATGGGTCATCACCAGCCAGAACGGCAAAGCGGTCAGCACCACCGACAGCAGGAAGCCGATCAGATAGGTTCGGCGCGAGAAATGCGCGTGGGAGACTTGGGCACTCATTGCACGACCCCGAGCAGATAGACGAAGGTGAAGACGCCGACCCAGACGACGTCGAGGAAATGCCAGAACATGCTGAGGCACATCAGCCTCTTCTGGTTCTCCGGATGCAGCCCGCGCTGGCCGAGCTGGACCAGCATGACGCCGATCCAGATGATGCCGACCGTGACGTGCAGCCCATGGGTCGAGACCAGGGTGAAGAAGGCCGAGAGAAAAGCGCTGCGCTGCGGCGTCGCGCCCTCGGCGATCAGATTGCCGAACTCGTACAGCTCCACGCCGACGAATGCCGCGCCGAGCAAGGCAGTGACGACCAGCCACAAGCGCGTCCCGCCCAATTTGCCCTGCTGCATCGCGATCATCGCGAAGCCGTAGGTGATCGAGGAGACCAGCAGGATCGCGGTGTTGACCGCGACCAGCGGCAATTCGAATAGCTCGCGCTGGGTCGGGCCGCCGGCATAGGAGCCGCTGAGCACGCCATAGGTCGCGAACAGCGTCGCGAACAGGAGCGCGTCGCTCATCAGGTAGATCCAGAAGCCGAGCAACGTGCCGCCTTCGGGATGGTGATGCTCGTCTTCGTCGACCAGGTAGAAGGTCGGGTCGGCGGCGGGGGATAGCGCGGTCGTGCTCATCATCAGGCTCCCGCGGCGAGCAGCGTGCCGCGCGCGCTTTCGGTCTCGGCGACCTCTTCCGCGGGGATGTAGAAGTCGCGCTTGTAATTGAAGGTATGGCCGATCCCGACCGCGATCAGCCCGACGAACGAGACGATCGCCAGCCACCAGATGTACCAGATCATCGCGAAGCCGAGCGCCATCGCCAATGCCGACAGGATCACCCCCGCGCCGGTATTGCGCGGCATGTGGATCGGCCGGAAGCCGCTCTGCGGATGCTCGGCGCCGCGCTTCTTCATGTCGTACCAGGCGTCGAGATCGTGCGCGACCGGCGAGAAGGCGAAATTATAGGCCGGCGGCGGCGACGAGGTCGACCATTCGAGCGTGCGGCCGTCCCAGGGATCGCCGGTCGTGTCGCGCAACTTGTCGCGATTCTTGATGCTGACCGCGATCTGGATGACGAAGGCCAGGATGCCGATCAGGATGATCACCGCGCCGATCGCGGCGATCACGAACCAGATCTGCAGGCTGGGGTCGTCGAAATGGCGCACGCGGCGCGTCGTGCCCATCAGGCCGACGATGTAGATCGGAGTCCAGGCGACCCAATAGCCGATCACCCAACCCCAGAAGGTCACTTTCCCCCAGAAGCGGTCGAGGCGAAAGCCGAACGCCTTGGGGAACCAGTAATCCATCCCCGCGAACAGGCCGAACACCACGCCGCCGATGATCACGTTGTGGAAATGCGCCACCAGGAACAGCGAATTGTGCAGCACGAAATCGGCCGGCGGCACCGCGAGCAGCACGCCGGTCATGCCCCCGACCACGAAGGTGATCATGAAGGCGACCACCCACATCATCGGCAGCTCGAAGCGGATGCGGCCACGGTACATCGTGAACAGCCAGTTGAAGATCTTCGCGCCGGTCGGGATCGAGATCACCATCGTGGCGATGCCGAAGAAGCTGTTGACGCTGGCGCCCGACCCCATGGTGAAGAAATGGTGGAGCCAGACGAGGTAGCTCAGGATCGTGATGACCACGGTCGCGTAGACCATCGACGAATAGCCGAAGAGGCGCTTGCCGGTGAAGGTCGAGGTGATCTCGGAATAGATGCCGAACACCGGCAGGACGAGCACGTACACCTCGGGGTGGCCCCAGATCCACACCAGGTTCCAGTACATCATCGGGTTGCCGCCGAGATCGTTGGTGAAGAAGTTGGTCCCCGCATAGCGGTCGAGCATCAGCAGCCCGAACGCGCCGGTCAGCACGGGGAAGATCGCGATCGCCAGCACGTTGCTGCACAAAGCGGTCCAGCAGAACACCGGCATCTTCATCATCGTCATGCCCGGCGCGCGCATCTTGATGATCGTCGTCACCATGTTGATCGCCGACAAGGTCGTCCCGACGCCGGCTATCTGGAGCGCCCAGAGGTAATAGTCAGGCCCGGTATCGGGGCTGTTCTGAATGTTCGACACCGGCACGTAATTGAGCCAGCCGGCGCGCGAGAATTCGCCGACGAACAGCGAGATCATGACCAGCAGCGCGCCCGCCACGGTCAGCCAGAAGCTGAGATTGTTGAGGAACGGAAAGGCGACGTCGCGCGCGCCGATCTGGAGCGGCATGACGTAATTGACCAGCCCGACGATCAGCGGGATCGCGACGAAGAAGATCATGATCGTGCCGTGCGCGGTGAAGATCTGATCGTAATGGTGCGCGGGCAGATAGCCCTGGTTGGCGCCGAACGCGATCGCCTGTTGCGCGCGCATCATCAGCGCGTCGGAGAATCCGCGCAGCAGCATGATGATGCCCAGGATCATGTACATGATCCCGATCTTCTTGTGGTCGACCGAGGTCAGCCATTCGCGCCACAGCCAGCCCCACAAGCGGTATTTGGTGACGGCGCCGAGGATGCCGAGCCCGAGCAGGGCGACGACGGCGAACGTGCCGAGCAGGATCGGCTCGTGAATCGGGAAGGACTCTAGCGTCAGGCGGCCGAAGATCACCTTGGACAGCGGTTGATCGAACATGGAGGCTCCGGCAGTCAATTGGTGGTCGCGGTGCGCGGGGCGGGCGCGCCGGCGGGAGAAGCGGGAAGCGGATGGGACGGCGTGCCGGGCATGGACGCGCCGCCATGCGACATGCTCGTCGGCATGCCCCCGGCCGCGGCCTTGGTCCCGGCGTTCATCTGGTCCGCCATGCACGGCGTGCCGGGACGGACGCAGCGATTGTAGACGCGGTCGAACAAGCTGGGCTCGACGCCCGAGAAATATATCGGCGGGACTCGCTCGCTGGGCTTCTCGAGCGCGAGGAACGCGTTGGTGTCGAGCGCTTTGCCGCTTGCCTTTACCCGCGCGACCCATTTGTCGAAATCGGCCTGGCCAACGCCGTAGAGCTTGAAATGCATGTCGGAGAAGCCGGCGCCGCTGTAATTGGCCGACATGCCGTCATAGACGCCGGGCTTGTTGAGTACCGCATGCAGCGTGCTGCGCATCCCCGGCATGGTGTAGATCATCCCAGCCAGCGTCGGCGCATAGAAGGTGTTCATCATGTTGGTCGAGGTCATGTCGAACCGCACCGGACGGTCGACCGGCAGCGCCAGTTCGTTGACCGTGGCGACGCCCTGATCGGGGTAGATGAACAGCCATTTCCAGTCGAGCGAGACGACCTGCACGACCAGCGGCTTGGCCTTGGGATCGACCGGCTTGTTGGCCGCGACGCGGTCGAGCGGGCGGAAGGGGTCGAGCAGGTGCGTGCTCCACCAGGTCAGCGCCCCAAGGCAGATGATGATCAGCAGCGGCGCCGACCAGATGACGAGTTCGAGGCTGGTCGAATGATCGAAATCGGGATCGTAGGTCGCCTGGTTGCCCGCACGGTAGCGCCACGCGAAGATGATGATCAGCGCGATCACGGGAACGATGATCAGCAGCATGATCGCGGTCGAGAAGATGATGATGTCGCGCTGCTGGAGCGCGACATAGCCCGACGGGTTGAGCACGGCCCGATCGCACGCCGACAACAAGGCGAGGACGGGCATCAGGGCCAGGACGGACAAGAGCCGCCGTTTCGCCGGAGCGGGATGATCGTGCATGGTCGGCGCATTGCCCGAACGACGGCGGCGCCGACATTGGACATTTTGCCCTATCCCCAAGCGGGGTGTGTCTGGTGCAAAAGACATGATCGAGCGACTCGACGAAGAATCCTGCGGAGCGACCCTACATGACTGCACCCATTGCCGCATCGGATTCGACGCCGCTCGAACGCGACGCCCGGGTGATCACGGCCCGCGAACACCGCATCGCCCCCGGAGAGATCGCGATCGGCGTGATCATCGGCCGCACCAGCGAGTTCTTCGATTTCTTCGTCTACGCGATCGCCTCGGTGCTGGTGTTCCCGTCGCTCGTCTTTCCGTTCGTCGATGCCGTGACCGGTACGCTCTATTCGTTCGCCCTGTTCGCACTGGCGTTCGTCGCGCGGCCGCTCGGCTCGCTGGTGTTCATGGCGATCGACCGCAATCACGGCCGCGGCGTCAAACTGACGATCGCCTTGTTCCTTCTCGGGGGCTCGACCATGGCGATGGCGTTCCTGCCTTCCTATGCCGATGTCGGCACCGCCGCGGTGTGGCTGCTCGCGCTGTTTCGCATCGGCCAGGGCGTCGCGCTCGGCGGCGCGTGGGACGGCCTGCCCTCGCTGCTCTCGCTCAACGCCCCCGCCAATCGCCGGGGCTGGTACGCGATGATTCCCCAACTCGGCGCGCCGATGGGCCTGATGGTGGCGGCGGCGTTGTTCGCCTTTTTCCTCTCGGCCCTGACCACCGCCGATTTCCTGTCCTGGGGCTGGCGCTATCCGTTCTTCGTCGCCTTCGCGATCAACGTCGTGGCGCTGTTCGCGCGGCTCAGGATCGTCGCGACGCCCGATTTCCAGCATTTGTTCGAAAGCCGCGAGCTCCAGCCCGCGCCGATCGGCGCGACGCTGCGCGAAGAAGGCCGCACCGTCGCGCTGGGCGCGTTCGCGCCGCTCGCCAGCTTCGCTTTGTTCCATCTCGTGACCGTCTTCCCGCTGTCCTGGGTCGTGCTCAAGACCGGCGAGCCGGCGGTCCGCTTCCTGCTGATCGAGATCGTCGGCGCGGCCGTCGGCGTGCTGTCGATGCTCGCCTCGGGCATCGTCGCCGACCGCGTCGGACGCCGCGCCGTGCTCGGCGTGTCGGCGGCCCTGATCGGCGCCTATAGCGGTTTCGCGCCGCAATTGCTCAACGCCGGCGGGCTCGGCGAGACCCTGTACATGCTCGGCGGCTTCGTGCTGCTCGGCCTCGCCTTCGGCCAGTCGTCGGGCGTGGTGAACGGCAGCTTCTCGCGCGAACGGCGCTATACCGGCGCGGCGCTGACCGCCAATCTCGCGTGGCTGATCGGCGCCGGCTTCGCCCCGCTGGTGGCGCTCACGCTCGCCAGCCGATTCGGCCTGTGGAGCGTCGGCGTCTATCTCTTGTCGGGGGCGATCTGCACGCTGGCGGCGCTTGTCATCAACAAGGAATGGGCGCGCACCGCGAGTTAGGCGCTGGCCACATGGGCTCGCTATCCCGATCATAACCGGCGCAAAAACCCGTCGCCATCACGCCCGTCCAACGAACGGTTTGACACCCGTCCCTTTTCTGGTAATTGATGTAATCGATTACATCGAATTGCACTCGTCACAGCAGGCGATTCGATCGGGTCAGGGCACAAAAATACCGGGGCAAAGCCCCGATTTTAGGGAGGAAAAGTGCGATGAGCACCGGGCACCGTCACCATCGAATCCGTACCAAGCTGTTGCTGGGAGGCGCGGTCGTCGCGCTCGCCGGCCAGTTCGGCAGTGCCAACGCGCAGACCGCGCCGAGCGCACCGGCCGATCCGTCGGCCCAGGCCGCACCGGGTTCGTCCGACGACATCGTAGTCACCGGCTATCGGGCGTCGATCGAAGCCAGCCTCCAGCGCAAGCGCGATGCCAACGCGATCATCGACGTGATCACCGCGGACGATATCGGCAAATTCCCCGACAAGAACGTCGCCGACGCACTGCAGCGCGTCCCCGGCGTGGTGATCGACCGCGACGGCGGCGAGGGCAAGTTCGCCAGCGTCCGCGGCCTGGCCTCGACCCTGACCCTGACCGAGCTTAACGGCAATTACATCGCCCCGGCCGATACCGGCGATCCCTCGCGTTCGTTCAACTATGTCATGCTGCCGGCGAACATGATCGCCAGCGTCGACGTCTATAAATCGTCGGAAGCCCGGCTGGACGAAGGCGGCATCGGCGGCACGATCGAACTCCACACGCGCAAGCCGCTCGACCTGCCGGCGCTGTCGGGTTTCGTGAGCGTCGAGGGCACCGACGCGGACACGACGAAGAAGGTCGAACCGCAGGTTTCGGGACTCATTTCCTGGAAGAACCAGGCCGACACGTTCGGCCTGCTGGTCGGCGCGACCTATCAGAAGCGCACCAATCGCGAAATGCAGGGTTCGACCGAGAGCTGGCGCTGGTGGACCGACGACCAGACCACGCAGCCGGCGACCGACGTCAACGGCAAGACCTACGCCAATGACGACCAGATCTCCTATTGGTGGGGCGGCGGCGCCACGACCCAGAGCGGCCAGCATTATTCGGGCTATTGGGTGCCGCAATCGGTCGACACCGCGGTGCTCGACCAGCAGCGCAAGCGCCTCGGCATCCAGGCGACCGCGCAGTGGAAGCCGACGGACAATCTCCAAATCACGGTCAATTACTTCCGTTTCCAGCTCGACGAGAACTCGACCAAATACCTGCTGAAGATCCCCGAATGGGGGTACGGCAACTTCTTCACCGGCGCCAAGTTCGATCCGAGCGGCACCGTGATGAATTCGGCGACCTTCACCGTCAGCCCGGCCCAGGCCGCCAGCGGCCTGACGATGGAAACGCCGCAGCTCAACGGCACGATCAGCAAGGAACGCGACATCTCGCAGACCTTCGACGGTCATTTCGATTACACTAGCGACAAGTTCGACCTGAACGTCACGGTCGGCCGCACCCGGGCGACCGGTGGCCCGTCGCAGGTGTTCAATGCCGCGTTCAAGCCTCGCCTGACGACGGCGATCGCCCAGACCAACGGCAACATGCTGAGCTCGTGGGATTTCTCGAGCGGCGTGCCGGTCGAGACCTTCTCGTCCAACATCATCCAGAATTTGCAGTCCGGGATCGCCCAGCTCGACGGCGGCTCGACCAATTCATCGATGACCAATGCCACCAACGAGCAGACCTATTTCCAGGTCGACGGCACGTGGAAGGCCAATGGCACACTCGGCTTCCTCGACAATATCCAGTTCGGCGGCAAGTATCGCGACGGTGGTGTCCATCGCCAGACGTTCAATACCGAATGGGTCGTGCCGGGCGGCAACATCAACGATTCCTCGACCTGGTTCCAGAGCGTGTCGCCGTACAATTCATACGCTCAGGCGAGCTTCTTCTACGCGCAGCCGATGGCCATCCAGGGGGACGCGTTCCACGCCAACCTCTTCCCCGCCGTCAACATGCAGAATTATCTCGACTGGCTGAACCAGAATTTCGGACCGGCGCAACGGCGGATCGAAAACAACTTCATCTGGGACGTCAAGGAACGGGTCTGGGCGGGCTACGTCCAGGCGAATTTCAAGACCAGCCGTTTCCGCGGCAACCTCGGCGTGCGCGTGGTCGGAACGCAGCAGACGAGTTCGTCGTCCGACCAGATCAACTATAATTGGCGTTATTACGTGCCGGGCACGGCGACCATCGTGACCAATCCCAACTCCCAGGTCGGTACGGCGCCGTGCACCGTCGACCCATCCGGAATCTGCGAGGTCCTGCCGAACAACTACCAGCAGACGCAAGTCACGCAGACCGACACGACGGCGAAGAACTATCTCGACGTCCTGCCCAGCCTCAACGTGGCCTATAATCTGAGCGACGACCTGCTGATCCGCGGTGCCGTCGCCAAGGTGATCTCGCGGCCGGAATATGGCGATTTGGGCAGCCAGCAGCAGCTCAACTATAACGGACCCGGCTGGGAAGCCGATCGCCAGCAATTTGGCGCCCAGCCCGGCTGGTCGGGCAGCGGCGGCAACAAGAACCTGAAGCCCTATTCGGCGTGGCAGTTCGATCTCGGGCTGGAATGGTATTTCCACCGGGGCTCGGTGTTCGGCGTCGG
>NZ_JBQCCN010000080.1:0-2767 GCF_051962185.1 Sphingomonas sp. | reverse complement strand
TTATCTGTTCCACCGCTCGGCGCATCGCGTGCGCTGGTTCTGGGCGAGCCACGTCATCCACCACAGCTCGCAGCATTATAATCTGTCGACCGCGCTGCGGCAGACCTGGACCGGGTTCATCTCGATCGCCTTCATCTTCCGCTTGCCGCTGTTCCTGGTGTTCCCGCCGGCGATGGTGATCTTCGTCGGCGGGGTGAATTTGATCTATCAATTCTGGATCCACACCGAGGTGATCGGCCGGATGCCGCGCTGGTTCGAGGCGGTGATGAACACGCCGTCGCACCACCGCGTCCATCACGCGACCAACCCGTGCTATCTCGACAAGAATTACGCCGGCGTGTTCATCGTCTGGGACCGCTGGCTCGGCACGTTCGAGCCCGAGCGTGACGATGAGGCGCCGCGCTACGGCATCGTCAAGAATCTCGGCAGCTTCAACCTGGTCTGGGCCGCGTTCCACGAATGGGTCGGCATCGCCAAGGACGTGTGGGCGGCGCCGGGGCTGAAGGCCAAGTGGAACTATATGGCCAAGCCGCCGGGCTGGAGTCACGACGGCAGCCGCGAGACGTCCGAAACCATCAAGGCGCGCTGGGAAGAACGCGAGCGGGCAAAGGCCGGCAAGGCGTGATGCGCGCGCATCCCGGCATGACTTGCCTGGTCGGGGCGCTGGTCGTGGCGGCTTATTATTTCATCGTCGGCTGGTGGTGGATCGGCGGGCTGGACGGCGTGTTCCTGCCGTTCGGCAACCGCCCCGGTCCCGCGCTGATTTGCTGGCTGTTGCTGATCGCCTGGGGCGGGCTCGCGGTTCGCGCGGTTTTGGCCGGTCGCTGGCTAGCCACTGGTGCGGGCCTGGCCGTGTTGCTGCTCGCCGCGGCGCCGGCCGCCTGGGGCGCCTATCATTTCAGGACCGATACGCCTGCGACGGAGACACAATGAGCGGAGGAAATGTGGACGAAGCCGATATCGTCGTCGTCGGGGGCGGGTCGGGAGGCGCGGCCGCGGCCGGACGGCTGAGCGAGGACGGTCGTCACACCGTGGCATTGCTCGAAGCGGGCGGGCGCAACACCGGCCTCAGGACGCGCGTCCCGGGCTTCATGGCGCTGCAGACCGACAAGACCAACTGGCGGCTGGAAACGGTGCCGCAGCCCGGGCTCAACGGCCGCCGCGGTTATCAACCGCGCGGCAAGGGACTGGGCGGGTCGAGCGCGATCAACGCGATGCTCTACATCCGCGGCAATGCCTGGGATTACGACAATTGGGCGGCGCTCGGCTGCGACGGCTGGTCGTATGACGACGTGCTGCCGGTGTTCAAACGCTCGGAAGCGAACGAGCGCGGGGCGAGCGACTATCACGGCGGCGACGGCCCGTTATCGGTGTCGGACCAGCATTGGTCGCACCCGGGCAGCGCCGAATTCGTCGAGGCGGCGGCGATGCTGCAGATTCCGCGCAACGAGGATTTCAACGGTGCGCGCCAGGACGGCGTCGGCATCTATCAAGTGACGCAAAAGGGCGGCGAGCGCTGGACCTCGAGCCGCGCCTATGTCGAGCCGGCCTTGGCGCGCCCCAATTTCCACGTCGTGACCGAGGCGCTGGCCGAGCGCGTGCTGTTCGAGGACGGCAAGGCCTGGGGCGTCGCCTATCGCCGCGGCAACGAGAGCTACGTGATCCGCGCGAAAAAGGCGGTGGTGCTGGCGGGCGGCGTGTTCGGCACCCCGCAAGTGCTGATGCTGTCGGGGATCGGCCCGGCCGCGCATCTCGTCGCGCAGGGGCTGGCGGTCGCGATCGACCGGCCGGCGGTGGGCGCGAACCTGCAAGATCATATCGACTATGTCGCCGCCTATGAGGTGCCGGGGCGTTTCTTCATGGGGCAGTCGCTGGCCGGGACGGTCAGCATGGCGGGCGCGGTGATCCGCTGGCTCCGGAACCGCTCGGGGCCGATGACCACGCCGTTCGCGGAAGCGGGTGGTTTCCTGACGGTGATGCCCGACGCGCACGTGCCCGACATCCAGCTCCATTTCGTGCCGGTGGTGCTGGAGGATCATGGCCGCACCAAGGTCCAGGCGCACGGCTTCTCCTGCCACGTCTGCGTGCTGCGTCCCGAAAGCCACGGTACCGTCAGGCTCGCCTCGCCCGATCCCCGCGACACGCCACTGATCGACCCGGCCTTCCTGACCGATCCGCGCGACATGGCGGTGATGAAAGCGGGCGTGCGGACGATGTACCGCATTCTCAACGCGCCGCCGCTCAGCCGTCACCACGGCAAGGATCGCTACCCGATCGATTTCGCCGACGATGACGCGCTCGAGCGATTGATCCGCGCGCGGGCGGACACCGTCTATCACCCGGTCGGCACCGCGCGGATGGGATCGGATGCCGATGCGGTGTGCGACCCGAAGCTGCGCGTGCGCGGGGTCGAGGGGCTATACGTCGCCGATGCCTCGATCATGCCCAAGCTGGTCAGCGGCAACACCAACGCGCCCTCGATCATGATCGGCGAGCGCTGCGCCGATTTCGTGAAGGCGGATCTGGCGGGCTGAGGCGCGTGCGTCCATACGCCTCCCCGGCGCAGGCCCGGGGCCCGGTTGGCGGACTGCGGTACGGCATTCCACCGCGGAGGGTCCGTTGCGACTGGGCCCCGGCCTTCGCCGGGGAGGCGTTATTGGAAGCCCAACGCCGCATGATGCCCGAGACCCCCCCCTCCGCGGGGGCTGCGCTTCGAATTCCGTTTGCAATCGAACCGTGAAAAAAAGCCGGTGAGCTAGGTCACCGG
>NZ_JBQCCN010000079.1:0-6847 GCF_051962185.1 Sphingomonas sp. | reverse complement strand
GGCGGGCTTTCAGGTCGCCGGCCTGTTCGACCTCGACCAGGATCGCGCCCGCGCGCTCGCCGCGCGGTGGAACATTCCCCACGTCTTCGCCACGCTCCAGGAAGCCGCGCGGGCCGACGCCGTGTTCGACGTCGCCGCGCCCCCGGTCGCGCATCGCGCGATCCTCGAGGCGTTGCCGCGTGGCGCGGCGGTGCTGCTGCAGAAGCCGATGGGGCTCGACTTGGCCGAGGCGACCGCGATTCGCGATACCGCCCAGGCGCGCGGGCTGACCGCTTCGGTCAATTTCCAGTTGCGCTACTCGGCGACGATGCTCGCGATCGCCGACGCCATTCGGCAGAGCCGTCTAGGTGAGCTGGTCGAGGTCGAAGTGCGGATCAATCTCGTCACGCCCTGGCAGTTGTTCCCGCATCTCAAGCCCAATCCGCGGGTCGAGATCGTCAGCCATTCGATCCATTATCTCGACACTATCCGCGCGATGGTCGGCGATCCGCGGGGCGTGTTCGCCCGCAGCTTCGGCCACCCGAGCAGCGAGCTCGCCGACACGCGGACGTCGATCCTGCTCGATTACGGCGATCGACTGCGCGTATTGCTGTCGATCAACCATCACCACGATTTCGGCCGCCGCCACCAGGAAGCCAGCTTCCGCGTCGAGGGCACGGACGGCGCGGCGCAGGCCAAGCTCGGCGTGCTGCTCGATTATCCGGCCGGCGAGCCCGACGAGCTCTGGCTGGCGCCGCGCGGCGGGCCGTGGGAACAGGTTCCGCTCGCCGGGGCATGGTTCCCCGATGCCTTCATCGGCCCGATGGCCAATCTCCAGCGCTTCGCTGCGGGCGAGGACGATGTATTGGCCACGCGCGTCGACGATGCTTGGCGCACCATGGCGCTGGTCGAAGCCTGTTACCGTGCGGGCGATGTGCCCGGCACGCTTATCCCCCAATCTTGAGGACCAGAAATTGATCGACCTGACCGGAAAGACCGCCCTCGTCACCGCCGCCGCGCAGGGCATCGGGCGTGCCTCGGTATTGGCACTCGCCGCCGCCGGCGCGCGCGTCATCGCGACCGACGTCAACGAGGCTGGGCTGGAAGGGCTGGCCGGCGACCGGATCGAGACGCGCCGGCTCGACGTGCTCGACCCGCAAGCGGTCGCCGCGCTTGCCGCCGAGCCGATCGACATCCTGTTCAATTGCGCGGGCGTCGTCCACGGCGGCACGGTGCTCGAGACCAGCGACGCCGATCTCGATTTCGCCTGGCGGCTCAACGTCGTCGCGATGACCCGGACCTGCCAGGCGGTGCTGCCCGGCATGGTCGCGCGTGGCGGCGGCGCGATCATCAACATGTCGTCGGTGGCGTCGAGTGTGAAGGGCGTGCCCAACCGCTTCGCGTATACCGTGACCAAGGCCGCCGTGATCGGCCTGACCAAGTCAATCGCGGCCGATTTCGTCGGCCACAACATCCGCGTCACCGCGATCTGCCCCGGGACGGTGGAGACGCCGTCACTGCAGGATCGGTTGTCGGCGGGCGGCGATTACGACGGCGCCCGTGCCGCCTTCATCGCCCGCCAGCCGATCGGCCGGATCGGCGCGCCCGAGGAAATCGCGGATCTGGTCGTCTATCTGGCGGGCGCGACCTACACGACGGGGCAGGTGCAGATCATTGACGGGGGATGGGCGATCTAGGGGCGTTCGACGCTGGCAGAATCAAGCCGCCTCCCGGCGTGGGCCGGGGCCCAGCATCGATGAACTGGCGGCGGCGGGATGCCATTCGAGAAGACGCCGAAGCTGGGGCCCGGCCTTCGCCGGGGAAGCGCTAAGAGGGGCGGCGGCCGCCGGTCACGTAACCAGCCCGTCGTTCGCGCCTTTCACGCCGCGCACGATCACCGCCTCCATCGCCGCGGCGGCCCCTTGCGGGTCGCGCGCCTCGATTGCATCGACGATCCGCTCGTGCTTGCGCACCACCTCCTCGTGCCGGGCGAGGTCGCGCACAGGCGAGCTCAGCGTGAAGGATTCGACCAGCGCGGTCTCGATCACCGCCGACAGCGCGCGCATCAGCATATTTCCCGACGCGGCGCCGATCGCGCGATGGAACTCGAGATCGGCTTCGGCGAAGCGGCGCCGGCTGTCGGTCGCCTCTCCCATGTCGGCGATGCAGCGACGGAGATGCGCGATCACCGCCTTGTCGGCATGTTCGGCGGCGAGCGCGGCCGCACGCGGCTCGATCGCGCACCTGATCTCGGCGAGATCGTTGCTCAATTTCTCGTCGAACCCCTGGGCGACTTTCCACGCCAGGACGTCGGCATCGAACAGGTTCCAATGCGTTGCGTCGAGCACCTTGGTGCCGACCCGCGACTTCGACGCGATCAGCCCCTTCGCGGTCAGCGTCTTGAGCGCCTCGCGCAGCACGGTGCGCGAGATGCCGAACCGTTCGAGCACTTCGGTTTCGTGGGGCAATCGCGTGCCCGGCGCATAGACGCCCGAAATGATGTCGATCCCCAATGTGCGGGCGACCTGATCGTGGTTCGACCGCGCCTTGCGGTTGAATTTGTGGAAGCTGATTTCGGCCGCCATCGGCGCCGATGGGTCCGCCGGTTTGCGGCGTTTGGCTTGGCGCTCGTCGCGATCAGCCATCGTCCAACGTCCGTAGATCGATGATGATATTTGCCTCTCTGCTGCTCATTGTCCCACCCAGACTATGACGGCGAAGGCACATAAAGCAACGTCGCGAACCCGGTGCGAGGCCGAATAATGGTAATTCGTATGATAAATAACTTGGCCCACACGAGGACGGACGGTACGCTCGTGCCGCTGTCGGCGACCGCCGGCGATCGCGATCCGGGAGTAGATGATGGAGCGGCCAATGTTCGATCGGCGAGGCGTTCTCGGCATGGCGGCGGGGGCCGCGGGCGCGTTGGCGCTGCCCGGTCTGGCGCGCGCCGCGACCGATCCGGTGGCGCCCTATCGCACGCCGTACAAATATCCCAAGCTGATCCTCGGCGGATCGGGCGTCGCGGGAAGTTTCGACGAAAAAGCAGTCGATTGCCCATTCGTCTTCTCGGCCAACGGCAAGTTCTACCTGACCTATGTCGGGTTCGACGGCACCGGCTATCAGACTGGGATCTGCGAATCGACCGACCTGCTGAACTGGACGCGCAAGGGCATCATCCTCGCGCGTGATGCCAACGATCCGGTCACCCGCTACAATGTCGCGTGCGCGTCGATCCTGCGCGAGAGCGAACTGCAGTCGCCGGCGCGGCTGATCAAGGTCGGCGGGCGCTATCTCGCCGCATGGCATGCCTATCCGGGCGCGGGCTACGAGCAGGGCGCGGCGGTGATCGGCCTCGCCTGGAGCGACGACTTCATCCATTGGCAGCGCGGTCCGGTGATCCTGCGGCCGGAGGATGGCGCCGACTGGGAACGAGGCGGCCTCTACAAGCCCTATCTCGTGAAGGAGGGCGACAGTTTCTATCTCTATTACCACGCCAAGACGACCGGCACTCCGTGGTTCGAGCAGACCGGGCTGGCGACGTCGAAAGACCTCAAGACCTGGACGCGCCAGCCGAACAATCCGCTGATCCGCAATGGTCCCAATGGTGCGCCCGACGCGCGCTTCGCCAGCGACCCTGTGGTGGTGAAACATGCCGGGGAATGGGGCCTGCTCTATTTCGGGCGTGCCAATAACGGGCCCTGTCGCGAATTGCTCGCGCTGGGCCACACGCCGACCGCGTTCAAAAAGGTCGACGAGGTGCTGATCGACATCGGCGCGCCGGGCTCGATCGACGAGAAGTTCGCCCACAAGCCCGCCGTGATCTATCACGACGGCGCGCTCTATCATTTCTACTGCGCGGTCAGCGGCAAATGGCCCAACGACACGCGCGGCCTGGCAGTGGCGCGCTCCAAGCCTTGGTGATGGCGCGCCTTAGGCCAGCGGAATCAGGCGCGCGCTCCTCAACATGACCGGGCCGAGCAGCCCGGATTCGAGCAGCGGCGAGTCGGCCGAATAATGCTTCCACGTCGCGAAGGCGACGCGCTGGCCTTTCGGTTGCGGCCGCCCCTCGCGATACCAATCGGGCAGTGCGGCGATGCCGCCATCCCAACCGAACGCATTGACCGAATAGTCATTTTCGGTCGGGAAATGCTCGTCGCCGATCAGGCGATTGGGCCACAGATTGGTGACCTGTACCTCGAGCAGATTTTCGCCGGCGCGCACCGCATCGGTCACATCGAGGCGGAATGGCGGCTTCCACAATGCCCCGACCGGCTTGCCGTTGACGATCACGCGCGCGATGACCTCGACGCGGCCGAGATCGAGATAGAGTCGCCGATCGCCGCCGAGTGCGGAGGCCGGCACTGCGAACCGCGTCCGCCACGTCGCCGTGCCCGAAAAGTGCCGGACCCCGAAATCGGCGTGGCGATGCAGCGACGTCAGCCGATCGAGCGTGATCCCGGCCGGAGCGCCGAGATCGGGCGGGAAGGACACTTGCCATGGCCCGGCCAGGGCGGCCGGCGGCGCGATCGCGCCCGCATCGATCCTCCGATCGCCTAGATCGTAGCGACCCGATCGCCAGAGCAGCAGGCCACCGGCCGCGACGTCGCTCGCGGGCGGTTCGGCGGGCGCGGGAAGCGGTTCGGCGGCAAGGCGCGCGATCGCCGCCGCGTCGAGCACCGTCTTGTGCAGCATCAACCCCGCGACATCGCCCTCGAACAGGCGCGGCTGGTTGATCGTCACGTTGAGCAGGGCGTGAAGCTGCGCCGTCATCGGCACGCCGGTCGCGATCGGCTTGCCGTCGAGGAACAAGGCGGTGCGGCCGTCGTCCGCGGTCAGCGCTAGGTGGGTCCAGCCCGCGATCGGCGTCGGTGCGGCCAATATCGCGCGATAGCTGTCGCCAGCATTGGCGTACGCGATCACGCCGTTGCGTCCCGCGGACAAGGCTAGCGTCGCGCTGCCCTTGCCATAGACGGCGTCACCGGCGGGCGGATCGAGCAGGAAGCTGGCACCGGCGATGCCCAGCGTGTCCACGCTGCCGCCCCGGGCGAGCGCCACGGCGCGCGCCGCGATCAGTTTCGGATCGGGATTGGGCACGGCCATGTCCGGGCTGATCGGCCATAGCTCGACTTCGGGCTTGATCCACGCCGTCACGGTGAAGCGCCCACCGGCTTCCTCGCGCGCAGCGGCGGGATAGGCGGCAGTCTGCAGCAAGCTGTCGCCCGCTCCACGTAGCGCAACCGCGCCCGATCCCGCCGCAGGTTTGCGGAACACCACGAAGCACGACCCGGCCTCGTCGAGACGCAGCGCCACGCGGGTACGGCCGTCGGCCTGCTCATATACCGGGAGGGCGTGGGTTTTCCCGGTCATGGGGTCCCAGCATTCGGGCTGCCGCCCGGCGACGCGGAACGTGGCGACCAGTTCCTCGGGCCGCCGCCTGGCGTTGGACACGAAATAGATGTCGGCATCGGCGGTGCGGCGGTGGATCCAGTGGATCTTGGCGTCGCTGGCGCGCGTCGACAGGGCGACGTCGGCGGCGAGGCCGGCCTCGGCCAGTACGCGGTCGAGCGGCATGCCCCAGAACACGCGACCCTGGCCGCAGGTACGCGACGTCCGCGCCTTGCCGTCGAGATCGCCCCACAGGCCGCTCGCCAGCCGTTTTACCTCGGCGTCGTTGTTGGGATAGTCGCGAAGCCCGTGCGAATGCTCGACCCGCGGCCCGACCAGCCACATCCCGGCGCGGACCAGCTCGTCGATCTTGGCCAGCGTCTCGATCGTGACGCGCCGGTCGTCCGGCATCACCAATACCCGATAGCGCATGCCGTCAGGCAGCACGATGTGATTGCCCTCGATCCGCGCGCGCTCGTGCAGCACGTCGGCGCCGCACACGTCATAATCGTGCCCCGCCGGCACCGAATGCGGCAGCCTCGGCCGCGGGCCGGACAAGGTGGCGGCGATCGGCTCCTCGATGTCGACCGGGCATTGCACCGGCGAATTCTCGCCCGCGAAGAACAGGATGTCCGCGGCGAAATTGCCCGAGGTGAGCATATGCTGGCAGCGCGTGGCGTAGCTCAGCCACGGACCCGCTTCCTCGAACCAAGTATTGGTCCGCTCGAAATGGAATCCCCACGGACCCATCGTCATGCCCGGCCGCGCGGTCGGGTGCGGCTGTTGCGCATAGCGGTGGAAAACGAAATGGTTGAGGCCGAGCGAGTACATCTCGTCGCCCAGACCCTTCATCGCGTAGGGATGCTCCTGCCAGCGCGATTGCGCCGGACGGCCGGTAAACGATTCGGCCCCGACGAAGGTCTTGCCCTGGACGTGCGCGGTAGTCGCCGCGACCTTCACCGAATAGGCGGCCGCGCCGCCGCGTACCCAGAATTCGCCCATCAGCCGGTCGACCTTGGCGCCGGGGCGCTGGTCGTCGAACGGGCCGTTGCCATAGGGTTCGGTGTAGGACAGCAGGCCGTGCTGGTGGCACAGGTCGTGGAAGCGGCCGTAATAAAGGTCTTCCATCAGGATCGCGTGCAGGCGACGCATATCCCACAGGAAGCGCTCGGTGGTCTCCGGGTCGGCGACCAGCCGCCCGGTCAACGCCGGCATATATCTGGTCAGCGCATAGCCCCGCCGTTGCTCGAACTCGCGCGGCAGCTCCGCGGTCCAGTTCTGCATGCCGGTTTCGTAACTGTCGATCAGCACGCCCGCGAGCTCGCGCTTGCCGAGCCGTTCGAGCGCGGGAAGCAATTCGCGGAAATAGGTGTCGAAATGGAAGTCGAGCGCGGCGGCGCTGAACTTGTCGCATTCCAGGCCGATGCCCGCAGTCGCAGCCGAGACGTTGCGCGCGCCGGTCGCGGTATGGCCGAAGCGC
>NZ_JBQCCN010000078.1:0-2122 GCF_051962185.1 Sphingomonas sp. | reverse complement strand
GCGCCGTCGGGCCGCACGATCATGATCTCAGCGAACGGGATCGCGCGCCCGATCGAATCGGGATGCGCGGCGACTAAGGAGGGTTCGAGATAGGTCGAACGGAACGCCTCGGTCAGGCCGTACATCGGATAGAGATCGGCTCGCGGAAAGCGCTCGCGAAGGCCGTCGATCACGCGACGAGTCAGGGCGCCGCCAGAGTTTGTAAGCCTTTTCAAAGATGATACGTCGATTTCCTGAGGATCGGCATCAAGCAATTGCGCCCAAAGCGGCGGCACGCCGGCCAGCGTCGTGATCTTCTCCCGCTCGATCGCGCGATAGACGTCGCGCGGCAGCAGATAATCGAACGGCACCAGGCAGGCGCCCGCCGCCCAAGTCGAGACGAGCTGGTTCTGGCCGTAGTCGAAGCTCAGCGGCAGCACGCCGAGCACGCGGTCGGCTGCGTCGAGCTCCAAATAATGCGCGACGCTGATCGCACCGAGCCAGAGGTTCGTGTGGCTGAGCATCACGCCCTTGGGACGACCGGTGGAACCCGAGGTATAGAGCAAGGCAGCCAGCCCGGCGGGATCGGCGTCGGATGGCGGCAATGGCGCGCCATCGAGGGACGGCTCCTCGACTACGATCCGAACGCCTGCCGCCTCAAGCGTCTCCGCACGCGCTGCTTGGGTGACCAGCAGCCGAGCGCCGCTATCCGCAAGAATATGCTGAACTTGCAGATGCTTGAGGAGCGGATTTACCGGCACGTGCACGAAACCCGCGCGCGCGGCGGCCAGCGGCATCAGACAAGCGATGCGGGTCTTGGGCAGCCAGGTCGCGACGCGATCGCCCGGTTCGAGCCCTTGTGCAGCCAGCCAGCCCGCCAAGGCGCCAACCGCAGCCTCCAGACCGGCGAAATCGAGCACGCCGTCACGCGCCGCCAAGGCGGGGTCGGTCGGACGCCCGCGCAGAGGCAAGTGATCGAGCGGCCGCGGTGCTGGGTCGAGCGGGATCATGAGGTCCTGATAGCGAGACGAGACGCTTCCCCCAAGACTTTCGCTTTCGGGATGAAGGCTCACCCTTCCCTACTCCGTCACTCCGGCCTTGTGCCGGGGCCTGCCGGGGCAAGGACGGAAAAGGTTGCGAGCTTGGATCGACCTCGCCGCCACCATAAGGGGGGCACGGCGGATCGCGGGACAAGCCCGGGATTACGAACTCATTGTGTCGTGGCGGGGCACCACAATGACGTGACTGCCAATGCGGCCGTACACACCCTTCCCAAGCCCCGCCTCTATCGGTAACGCGCCGAAACGATGACCACGCACCACGCTCCGTCCATGGTCGACCAGACCGTGCGCGCCGTCCTCAAGGATGTCCTGGCGCTCAGCGCCGATCGCGTCGCGGCGTTCGACGACGACACCGCATTGTTCGGCGCGCTGCCCGAGCTCGATTCGATGGCGGTGGCCGGCGTGCTGACCGAGATCGAGGACCGGCTGCACCTCCTGATAGATGACGATGAGGTGGATGGAGAGATGCTCGAGAGCTTCGGTGCGCTGCGCCGTTTCGCGGAAGCCAAGGTCGGCGCTAAGAAGGACGCATGATCGATCATTACGACTGGGCGGGCGGGCGCGAGGCGATGATGCGCTTCGGTCCCGCCACGGGGCCGGTCGTCGTGGCAGTGCTGCCGCTGTTCGAGGAAGCCAATCGCACCCGCACGTTCGTGACAGGGGTATTGCGACGGTTGGCCGAGCGCGGGATCGCCGGGGCCCTGCCCGACCTGCCGGGCCAGAACGAAAGCCCCGTCGCCACCGAATATGCCATGCTCGCCGGCTGGCGCACCGCACTTGCCTCGGCCGCCAAGGCAGCTGCGGGCGAGCGCCCGGTGCATATTTTATCGTGCCGCGGCGGGGCGTTACTCGATCATGACGTCAAGGCAATATCGCGCTGGCAACTTGCTCCTGCCAAGGGCGAGGCGCTGATCCGCGAGCTGTTCCGCACCAGCGCCGCGGCCGGCGCGCCGATCGAGATCGACCTGGGCAATTACAATGACGAAGGCGGCCCGGTGACGATCGCCGGCAATCGCCTGTCGCGCCCGCTGCTCCGCGACCTCAACGCCGCCGACTGCGTGCGCGACGGCGTGGTCCGCGTC
>NZ_JBQCCN010000077.1:0-2101 GCF_051962185.1 Sphingomonas sp. | reverse complement strand
GATGACCGGCGTGACCGGCACCGCTGTCTTGCCCAGCGTGACCGACACCTGGTCGAGCGTCATGCCGTCGGTATTGCCGCGTGGCGCGCCGCCCTGCGCCAGGCTGCCACGCGATCCCGGGCGGTAGAGATTCTGGTCGAGCTGGAGCCATAGCACGTCGAGCGCGCTCGGGCTGGCGTTGGTGTAGGTGATCGTCACCTCGCCCTTGATCGTGTGCGCGGCCGGGTCGAGTGTCGCATGGATCTGATAATCGGCGCGATTCTGCCAATAATCGGGACCGGGCATGCCGTCGCCGCCGCGATAACGATTGACCGCCTGGCCCATGTCATAGGGCGCGAAGGTCTCGCGCGGCTGGTAGCTGGACGGGCTCGCGGCAGTGGTACCGGCGAGGATGAGAGCGGAAGCGGAAAGGAGGGCCAGGCGGCTGAACATCGGGGAGGATCCTGGGCTTGGGGAGGGACCGCCCTTCCGCCACAATGACGGGCGGTTGTCCAGCGGGGCCGCGTTTTGTCTCCCCTCCCTGCAAGGGAGGGGATTAAGGGGTGGGTGAGCGATGACGAGGCTCGATGCCTCGTCATCGCTGTTTTGCCGGGCAGCCAAATATCCTCGGAGGACAGTGCAGACGCGCTTCGCGCGCACCCACCCCCCGGCCCCTCCCTTACAGGGAGGGGAGATTCTATGTCGCAGCGACCGGAAGAATCTCGATCACCTCGACCGCATCCGGCCGCCCGGGAAGCGAGACGACTTCCCCCTCTCCCGCCCCGATCAACGCCCGTGCCAACGGCGCCGAAAACGCGATCAACCCCGCTGCCGGGTCCCGCTCGTCGTCCCCGACGATACGGATCTCCCGCTCGCCGCCATCGACCGCGATCCGCACGCGCGATCCGAACGCGATCTCGTCCGTCGGCGGCACCGGCGCGACGACCGCGGTCACCCGGCGCGTGTGCCAATAGCGCAGGTCGCGCGCGATCTCCTCGCGCCGCGTCTCGTCCGCCCCCGCCTGCTCCGCCTCCAGCGCGGCGATGCGAGCGTCGATCAGCGCGGGCCCGCCTTCGGTGACGAGGTTCGGTCCCGCCGGGATCGGCAGTCCGAAGCGCGGCTCCTTGTGCTCCTCGTCGCTCTCTCGGCGGAACGCGACGCTCATTGCTCGTGCTTGTCGAGCAGCCGGATGATCGCCGAGAAATCGAGCCCGCCATTCCCGGCATCGTTGAACGCCTGGTAGAGCTCGGCCGCGCGCGCACCCATCGGCGTGTCGGCATCGACCGACGCTGCCGCTTCCATCGCCAGCCGCAAGTCCTTGAGCATCAGCGCGGTCGCGAAACCGCCCTGATAGTCGCGGTCGGCCGGCGTCTCCGGCCCCACGCCCGGCCACGGCGCATAGCTGGTCAGCGACCAGCTCTGGCCCGAGCTGACGCTGGCGATGTCGAAGAATTTCTGCGGGTCGAGCCCGAGCTTGTCGGCGAGCAGGAATGCCTCGCAGGTCGCGATCATCTCGGCGCCGAGCACCATGTTGTTGCAGATCTTGGCGGCCTGCCCCGCGCCGCTCGCGCCGGCATGGATCACCGCCTTGCCCATGTCGGCGAGGAACGGCTGCGCGCGGTCGAACGCCTCGGCCGAGCCGCCCGCCATGAAGGTCAAGGTGCCGGCATTGGCCGCCGCGATCCCGCCCGACACCGGCGCGTCGACCGAGGCGTAACCCTTGGCCTGCGCCGCTTCGCCCACCCGCTTGGCGGTGGCGACGTCGATCGTCGAGCAATCGATCAGGATCGCCGACACCAGTGCCGTACCGAGGATCGACTCGTTGTAGACGCTTTCGACATGCTTGCCGGCCGGGATCATGGTGATCACGGCCTCCGCACCGTCGACAGCTTCCGCAGCGCTGGCGACGGGCAGGCAGCCGGCGGCCTTGGCCCGGTCGAGCGCCTCGGCCGAGAGGTCGAAGGCGCGGACGTCGTGCCCCTTCTTCGCCAGGTTGGCGGCCATCCCGCCACCCATGTTGCCCAGCCCGATGAATGCGACGCGTGCCATTATTCTCTCCTGTACCTCCTCTCCCTTGACGGGAGAGGATACCGTAGCTTGGCAGCTTGCTGCCTAGCGAAGC
>NZ_JBQCCN010000076.1:0-6139 GCF_051962185.1 Sphingomonas sp. | reverse complement strand
GAAACGGATTGGGGTCGGCGACCTGCAATCCCTGGTCGAGATGGAGTTCGCGGTCGCTGCCGTAATCGTAGAGGCGATAGGTCAGGTCGACATTCTGCTGGACCTCGACGAGCGTGATGCCGCCGCCGATCGCATGGATGGTGCCCGCCGGCGAATAGAGAAAGTCCCCGGCCTTGACCGGCTTCCAGTCGAGCATGTCGACGATCGAGCCGTCGAGCGCGCCCTGGCGCAGTTTCTCGCGCGTGGTCGGCTCCTTGGTGCCGAGCGCGATCGTGGCGCCGGGGTCTGCTGCGAGAATCACCCAGCATTCGTCCTTGCCGCGCGGATAGCCGGCCGCCCGCGCCGTCGCGTCGTCGGGATGGTCCTGGACCGACAGCCGGTCGCTGGTGAAGAGATATTTGATCAGGAGGTCGGGCGTGCCCGCGTCGGGCGTCTGGAACCACACTTCGCCGATCGGCTCCCCGCCCGGCGCCGGATCGCTGAACCCCGGCCACAGATGATGCCGCCCCCACGGCTTCTCGACGCGCTTGGTCGCTAGCAAAGTGGCGGTCATCGGAGGCCCTCCCTTTTTTTGGCTGTACGTTGGTCGTTCGGGGGAGCGAACGCACGGGTCGCGCGACCGATCCCCCGGCTTGCCGCGACAACGCGACGGGCCGCGCAAAAGGAAGGTTTGCGCCCCGCGCGCGCTGCGCTAAGACCACGCGCCATGCGTATTGCCAAGTCCCGTCCCGTCGCGTTCGCGCTGATCGCCCTCCTTGCCTTGCCGGTGGCGGGCTGCGCCGGTCGCGGCGGCGGCCTGAAGAAGGGCGACGTGCCCTATATCGCGCGCGACGTCGGCACGCTCTACACGCTTGCCAAGACCCGTCTCGACCAGGGCCGCTACAAGGAAGCCGCGGTGCTGTTCGACGAGGTCGAGCGCCAGCATCCCTATTCGATCTGGGCGCGCCGCGCGCAGCTGATGAGCGCGTTCAGTTATTATATGGACACCGACTATACGCAGTCGATCCAGTCGGCGCAGCGCTTCCTGGCGGTCCATCCCGGCAACCGCGACGCGCCTTATGCTTATTATCTCGTCGCGCTCGGCTATTACGAGCAGATTGCCGACGTGACGCGCGACCAGAAGATCACGCAACAGGCGCTCGACGCGCTGGGCGAGCTGGTGCGCCGCTATCCCAATACCAAATATGCCGCCGATGCCCGGCTCAAGATCGACCTGGTCCGCGATCACCTCGGCGGCAAGGAAATGGAGATCGGCCGGTTCTACGAGACGCGCGGCCAATGGCTCGCGGCGACGCTCCGGTTCCGCAACGTGATCGATCAATACCAGACCACCACGCACGTGCCCGAGGCGCTGATGCGCCTGACCGAGACCTATCTCGCGCTCGGCGTGCCGGAGGAAGCGCAGAAGGCGGCGGCGGTGCTCGGCGCCAATTATCCGGGGACCGACTGGTACAAGCGCGCCTATAAATTGATGCAGGAGCATCCCTACAAGCCGGTGGCGCCGCTGGCCGCGGGCGAACTGCCGATTCCGCTCGGCTTCAAGGACGCTCAGCCGGTCGCGCCGGGTACCCCGGGCGTCGCCGCCAAGGACGAAGGCCGCGGCTCGACCGGCACCAGCAATACCGGCGGTGCGGGTACCGGTCCGATCCCGAAATAGACTCGGTCTTCTTCTTCTTCTTCTTCTTCTTCTTCTTCTTCTAGGCCCTCTCCCGCGTGCGGGAGAGGGATAGTCTCCGCCTCCTACGCGCGGACTGTGCAAATTAGCCTGATGACCCGGCATCGAATTTGCCGCTAAGGGTGATGCGATGCTGACCTCGATCGCTATCCGGGACGTCGTGCTGATCGAAGCGCTCGAGCTGGATTTCGGCGCCGGGCTGGGCGTGCTGACCGGCGAGACCGGGGCGGGCAAGTCGATCCTGCTAGACGCGCTGGGACTGGCGCTTGGCGCGCGTGCCGACAGCGGGCTGGTTCGCCAGGGCGCGACGCAGGCGGTGGTCACGGCGACGTTCGACATCCCGCATGACGGCGGCCCGATCGCCGCGCTGCTCGCGGAGAACGCGCTTGATGTCGATCCCGGCGAGCCACTGATCATCCGCCGTATCGTCAAGGCCGATGGCGGCAGCCGGGCGTTCGTCAACGATCAGGCGGCGTCGGCCGGGTTGCTGCGCGAACTGGCGCAATATCTGGTCGAGGTTCACGGCCAGCACGACGATCGCGGGCTGCTCAATCCGCGTGGCCACCGCGCGCTGCTCGACGCATTCGGGCGCTGTCATGCCGGCGCGGTCGCGCAAGCCCATCGCGCCTGGCGCGAGGCCGAGGAGGCGCTGGCGGCGGCGCGCGATGAGATCGATGCCGCGGCGCGCGATCGCGATTATCTGGACCACGCAGTCGCCGAATTGCGGCAGCTCGCCCCCGAGCCCGGTGAGGAGGAAGCGCTGGCCGAGCGCCGCCGGACGATGCAGCGGTCGGAAAAGATCGCCGAGGATATGGCGGCGCTCGACGATTATCTCGGCGGGTCGGAGGGCGGCATGGCGCGCCTGCGTCAGGCGGCGCGCGTGCTCGAACGCATCGCCGACGCGCACCCGACGCTGGGCGAGGCGCTCGCCGCGCTCGACCGGGCGATCAATGAAGGCGCGCTCGCCGAGGACCAGATGGCCGCCGCGCGCATCGCGTTGATGTTCGATCCGCGCGCGCTCGAAGAGGATGAAGCGCGGCTGTTCGACCTGCGGGCGATGGCGCGCAAGCACCGTGTCCAGCCCGACGACCTCGCGCAGCTCACCGAGGACATGGCCGCCCGCCTCGCGACGATCGAGGCGGGAGAAGAGGGGATTGCCCAGCTCGACCATCGGGTCGCGGAAACGCGTGCCGCCTACGAAGCCGCGGCCGACGCGCTGTCGGCCGAGCGTCGCGCCGCCGCGGCGCGGCTCGACGCGGCGGTGGCGGGCGAGCTCGCGCCGCTCAAGCTCGATGCCGCGCGCTTCCGGACGACGATCGAGGCCCTGCCCGCCGAGCAATGGGGGCCGGGCGGCAAGGATCGCGTCGAATTCGAGATCGCGACCAATCCCGGCGCGCCGTTCGCCGCGCTGACCAAGATCGCGTCGGGCGGCGAATTGTCGCGTTTCATCTTGGCGCTCAAGGTCAGCCTGGCCGAGGAAGGAGGCGCGGCGACGATGATCTTCGACGAGATCGACCGCGGGGTCGGCGGCGCGGTCGCCTCGGCGATCGGCGAGCGGCTCGCCCGGCTCGCGGAGCGCACGCAATTGCTGGTGGTCACGCACAGCCCGCAAGTCGCGGCGCGCGGCGGGCAGCATTATTTCATCGCCAAATCGTCCGACGGCTTCGTCACGCGCACCGGGGTCATCGCGCTCGACAGCGGCGCGCGGCGCGAGGAGATCGCGCGGATGCTGTCCGGCGCCACCATCACCGACGAAGCCCGCGCCCAGGCCGAACGCCTGCTCGAGGCGGCATGAGCGCGCGGCCGCGCCCGTCGCGCGCCGCTGGCGCCTTGGCCTGGTTCAGCGCGATCCTGTTGCCGGTCGGCCTAGTGCCGCTGACCTGGATGACCGCGCTCGCGGTGAACTATTGCCAATTCGATTGCGGCAGGTTGGGCGGCCTCGCGATCGACGGCCTGATCGGCGCTTGTGGGCTGTTGACGCTCGCCTGGCTGTGGCTGGCGGTGGCGATGGTCCGGCGGCGCATGACGCGCCTGGTGTTGGCGGCGGCGGTGCTCGCCGACCTGATCCTGCTGACGCTCGGCGGGATCGCCGCCTGGACGTTCGGCCTCCTGTGATGGGGACGTTCGACCTGGTCTTCACCGGCGTGCTGATCGCAGCGACGATCTGGGCGATGACATGGTTCCCCGACATACCGCGCGGCACCGAAGGGCATCACGAGGCGCTGACCGCGCGGTTCGAGAAAAGTTCCGACGACGCGATCGACAAGCACCCGAGCTATGGCGACGCCGCGGTCGCCTATGTCGACCGTATCGCCGACCGGCAATTGACCAAGGCGCGTGGGATTCTGTCGTTCGATGGGCTGATTCTCGCCTTTCTCGGCCTGATCGCGAGGAGCTCGGAAAAACTCGACATCGCGACGGCGCATATGGTGCCGGTCCTGCTGCTGATGGGGTTGCTGGCGGGATCGAGCGCGATCTGCCTTTTCCTGTTTCGCGCGCGCTGGGGCTATGTCGCCGATCTCAGCACGTTCTCCCGCGAAATCGCCGCCACGCTCGCCCTGGCGCGGCGGCGCTCTTTCTGGATCGAGCGGACCGTGCGGCTGTCGTTGCTGTCGCTCGCCGGGATCGTCGTCCTGGTGATCGCGACGGTGATCAAGGGCTAAAGCGATTTCGAAGCGGTGGGTCCGATGCAATCGTGCCGTGAACCGCTCTAGAAGGGTATCTTCACCTTCGCCATGACCGCGTTCGACGGGAAGCCGCCGACGTTGCGCGCGGTGGTGCCGACTCCCGCCTTGGCGCCGCCCGGCAGGTCGACGGTCGTGCGCACCGGTTTTTCCGAGAATTCGGGCATGCGGCTGGTGTCGATGTCCATCACCTTGTTGCGCGCGCAGACCACGATGTCGCCGTTCGGATCGTCGGCGCCGCAAGTCGCGTCACGGTCCTTGGGCTTGGTCTTCGCCAGGTCGAAGCTGTCGAGGTCACCGCCGGGCAGAATCGGCCGATTGCCGGGGGACGCGGCTGCCTGAAGGACCAGGGCGACGATCAGCATCGGTGGCCAGGCTGCGCGGGCGGCGTGGCGCAAATAGGGCGATAGCGGCGCGGTTTCATGGGCGGCGCGGCCTGCTAAAGGAAACGCATGACGATTCCGCTTCCCGCCGACGACCGCGCCGCCGCCCAGGAACTCGAGCATCTCGCGAGCGAGATCGCGCGCCATAATCTGCTCTATCACGGCGAGGACGCGCCGGAGATTTCCGACGCCGACTATGACGCGCTGATGCGGCGCAACAGCGCGATCGAGGAAGCCTTCCCGCACCTCGTCCGCGACGATTCGCCCAGCCGCAAGGTCGGCGCGGCACCCGCCGGGCATCTCGCCAAGGTCGCGCACGCGCGACCGATGTTCAGCCTGGACAATGCCTTCGACGATACGGAGGTCGGCGATTTCGTCGGCCGCGTGCGCCGCTTCCTCAACCTGCCCGACACCGAGCCCGTCGCGCTGACCGCCGAGCCCAAGATCGACGGCCTGAGCTGCTCGCTGCGATATGAGAAGGGGCGGCTGGTCCAGGCGCTGACGCGAGGCGACGGCCAGATCGGCGAGGACGTCACCGCCAATGTGCGGACGATCGACGACATCCCCGCGACGCTTCCCGCCGGCGCGCCCGATGTGTTCGAGGTGCGCGGCGAAGTCTATATGGAGAAACAGGCCTTCGCGGCGCTCAATGCGCGCCTGCTCGCCGAGGCCGAGGACAGCGGCAAGGAAGCGCGCCAGTTCGCCAACCCGCGCAACGCCGCCGCCGGATCGCTGCGCCAGAAGGACGCGACTGTGACCGCTGCGCGCCCGTTGCGGTTCTTCGCCTGGGGCTGGGGCGACGCCAGCGAGCTACCCGCCGATACGCAATCATCGGTGATCGCGACGATCCGCGGCTGGGGTTTCCCGGTCACGCGGCAATTCCAACCTGGCGACACGCTCGACCAGGCGCTGGCAACCTACAAGGCGATCGAGGCCGAGCGCGCCGACTTGCCGTTCGACATCGACGGAGTGGTTTACAAAGTCGACCGGCTCGACTGGCAGGCGCGATTGGGGTTCGTCGGCCGCGCGCCGCGCTGGGGCCTCGCGCACAAATTCCCCGCCGAGCGCGCGCAGACCACGCTCGAACGGATCGACATCCAGGTCGGGCGTACCGGCAAGCTGACCCCGGTCGCGCGGCTGGAGCCGGTGACGGTCGGCGGCGTGGTGGTGACCAACGCCACGCTGCACAATGCCGACGAGATCGCGCGGCTGGGCGTGCGCCCTGGCGACCGCGTCGTGCTGCAACGCGCGGGCGACGTCATTCCGCAGATCGTCGAGAACCTGACCCGCAACGAGCCGCGTGATCCCTGGACTTTCCCGACGCATTGCCCGGAATGCCATTCGGAGGCGCTGGCCGAGGAAGGCGAAGTCGACATCCGTTGCACCGGCGGGCTGAT
>NZ_JBQCCN010000075.1:0-2048 GCF_051962185.1 Sphingomonas sp. | reverse complement strand
CTTGCCGACATCGCAGCCGACGAAGCAGGTGGGGATGGTGGTGGAACCATGCATTGCAGGCTATCCTCCAGTGGCTTGTGATTGTCTGCGGGCGTCGACAAAGCGGCCCTGGCAACTCACCAAGCGTCAAGGGAAGCGATCAGGCGACCAAGATGACGACGGGCACGAGCCCTATGCCGGGACGGTCGGACCAATCGCGCCCGGGCCGGGTGGCCACCCGGCCCGGGCATCCCGCTTATGAGCGGAACCGCGCGCTTATACGATAACTCAAACAGACAATGCCGGGCTTGTCCCCGCATCCGCCGCGCCTTCGAGTGACGGGCTAGAAGCACTAGCCTTAAGCCTCCTCCCGGCAGACCCCGGCACAAGGCCGGGGTGACGGAATGCCTACAACGCCGGCCCCCTTTGGCCGCGCCCTACTTCCCCGGCGCGAACCGCACCACCGCCATCGGTGCGGTGTTGGACAAGGGCGTCGCCTTCCACGTCACGGTCTTGCGGCCGCCGATCATCTTCACCCCGTCCTCGTTATTCTGGCTGACGATCTCGGCATCGGTGTCGAGCGTGAACACGCCGTCGAGCTTGGCCGAGGCCTTGCTCGCGTCCGATCCCATCCCGCCCGCCGCATCCTTGGCATCGTTGGCGAAGCCCGGCGCCTTGACTCGCGCGGTGCCGTTGGCGCGCAACTCGACCGCGACGAACGGGATGATGATGCCGGCGTCGAGATTGTACGGGAACAGATAGGCGTGATCGAGCTTCCCGCTGATCTGATAGTCGATCACGAATTTGTTATCGCCGACATACTCGACTTTGCGGAAGCCCGCTTCCTTGGCCAGCGTCGCGGCCAGCTCGCGGTTCTTGGCGTCGGTCTCCGCCTTGGTCTTGGCGTCGTCCTTGGCCTTGTCCTTGTCGTCAGCGAAGGCCGCGGTCTTGAGCGAGACGCCGTCGGTCTTCTTGGTGTCGTCGTCGCCCGACGGCATGTCCTTCATCGCCTCGTTGAGGTCAAAGGCATAGACCTCGCCCTGATCAGCGTAGGTGAAGGTGCGATCGGCGTTGATCGTCAGCGTCGAAGTGAATTTGCCCGGCGCGAGCAGGCATCCGACCAGCACCAACGGTGCGAGCAGCACCAGCGCCAGACGCGTCACCCGTGCGGTCATTTCCCCCACCCCATCGTCAATCGCGCGCGGCCACCGCGTAGAGTGCGATCGCGGCGGCGTTGGACACGTTCAGGCTCTCGATCCTAGGCGATATCGGCAAGCGCGCAAGCTGGTCGCAATGCTGCATCGTATTGTGCCGCATCCCCTCGCCCTCGGCGCCGAGCACCAGGGCGATGCGCGCCTGGCCGATGACCTTGCCGAGCGTGTCGTTCGCTTCGCCGGTCAGGCCGACGCGCCAGAAGCCGCCCTCGGCGATCTCCTCCAGCGCGCGCGACAGGTTGACCACGCGGACCCAGGGCACGATCTCGAGCGCGCCCGAGGCCGAGCGCGCGACCGTGCCCGATTCGGGCGGCGCATGTCTGTCCTGCGTCACGATCCCCAGCGCGTCGAACGCCGCGGCCGAGCGCAGGATCGCGCCGACATTGTGCGGATCGGTGACCTGGTCGAGCACGACGAGCGGGCGCTGGTCGCCTTCGCCCTGCCCCTGTTCGAGCAGATCGCCGAGCCAGATGTCCTCGAGCGGATCGACCTCGATCACCAGCCCCTGGTGCGGTGCGTCGCCCGGCACCAGCCGGCCGAGATCGGCTACGTCGGCATAAGTGATCGGGATCACCGGCGGAATGTCGAGCCCGGCCAGCGCCTCGCGCGTCGCCCACATCTTGCGGACGGTGCGTTCGGGATTGGCGAGCGCCGCCAGCACCGCGTGGCGCCCCCAGAAGCGGGGCCGCGATGCGGGCGCTTGGCTTGGACGGTGGCCTCTACGCGCCATGACTAACTCGTCGCCCCCGCGGAGGCCCGGGCCGCGGGGGGGTTGTGGGGGGCCCCCTCACGGGGCGGGCCCCCGCCCGGCCCCGGGGCCGGGGGGGGGGGTTTTATAGGGCGTGGGGAAAAAGT
>NZ_JBQCCN010000074.1:0-6020 GCF_051962185.1 Sphingomonas sp. | reverse complement strand
CTGCGCGGGGTGACCGCGAGCATCCCGATCGGCACCTTCACCTGCATCACCGGCGTGTCGGGATCGGGCAAGTCGAGCTTCACGAGCGACACGCTCTATGCGGCGGCCGCGCGCCCGCGCAACGGCGCGCGCATCCTGTCGGGCAAGCACGACAAGATCACCGGGCTGCAATATCTCGACAAGGTCATCGACATCGACCAGTCGCCGATCGGCCTCACCCCGCGGTCGAACCCGGCGACCTATACCGGCGCCTTCACCCAGATCCGCGACTGGTTCGCCGGCCTGCCCGAGAGCCAGGCGCGCGGCTACAAGCCCGGGCGGTTCAGCTTCAACGTCAAGGGCGGCCGGTGCGAGGCGTGCCAGGGCGACGGCGTGCTCAAGATCGAGATGCACTTCCTGCCCGACGTCTATGTGACGTGCGACGTGTGCCACGGGGCGCGCTACAATCGCGAGACCTTGGAAGTGAAGTTCAAGGGCCAGTCGATCGCCGACGTGCTCGACATGACGGTCGAGGACGCCGCCGAATTCTTCAAGGCGGTGCCGCCGATCCGCGACAAGATGGAGATGCTGGTCGAGGTCGGGCTCGGCTATATCAAGGTCGGCCAGCAGGCGACGACGCTATCGGGCGGCGAGGCGCAGCGCGTGAAGCTGGCCAAGGAGCTCAGCCGCCGCGCGACCGGCAACACGCTCTACATCCTCGACGAGCCGACCACCGGCCTGCATTTCGAGGACGTCCGCAAGCTGCTCGAAGTGCTCCATGCTCTGGTCGAGCAGGGCAATACGGTGGTGGTGATCGAGCACAATCTCGACGTCATCAAGACGGCGGACTGGATCATCGACCTGGGGCCCGAGGGGGGTGTTAAGGGCGGCGAGATCGTCGCGGTCGGGACGCCGGAAGAGGTGGTGACGAAGGAGCGGAGCTTTACCGGCAAGTACCTTGCGCCGTTGTTGCGGGGGAAGGATGGGAAGGTGAAGGCTAAGCGGGAGGTTGTGGCGGCGGAGTGAGCTATGCTGCGAGGGCTTGCTCTGCCGGACATTACTTGGCTGCTACCTCCGCTCCAGGAGGCAGCAGTTGCACGTCTGCCCCATAAGCTTTTGTCTCGATGAACCGCTTTCTGTGGAATTCGGCGAGGCGCTTATTGAATGTCGATCGCACTCCGTGATCGAGCCAAGGAAACAAGTCGGCCTGGCTCGCACGGCCTTCAGCGGAAGCCAGCAGCAGAATAACGCGCTTATCCAGTGAAATGCCGGTGTTCAGGACACGGCGCACTTCTGCATCGGACCAAACCGCAGGCGATGCGTATTGGCTGATCGAATCAACCGTACTTTGCGTAATCTGCTCCGAAACATTATGAAATTCCGGCGATTTAGTAGATGTTTGCACAGCCCCTACAGAGGGACGCACATATAGGTCGGCTGGCTAACCACAATCGCCCCTTGGGCTTCCGCGTCACGTCTCGATATGGCTAGCCCCTCATCCAGAACCGCCTTTGCTGCCTCACAACGCGCCTTGGTCGGATACTGGCGGTTCGGTCCCTTGCCGCCCGCAAGCTCATACGTCATCGCGGGCGGCTCTGCCGCGACCGGCTTGGCGTCGGCCTTCGCCTCATCGGCGCGTATCTCGTTGACGATCTGATCCTGCCCTTGCTCCAGCGCACGCACCCGCACGCGAAGGTCATCAAGCTCGGCCTTGTCCGCGCTCGGCTGCTGCGGCTGGCACGCGGTCAGCGCGAGGATCGCGACCAGCGCGATGCGCTTCACTTGGTAGCCTTTTTCTTTGCATGCTTGGGCTTGGTCGCATCGGGGTCAGGAATCGCGAACAGGCCACGAAGCGCATCGCCTGTGGATAATGGTGCAAGGCTGACCGGGGCGTCATATTCGACTTTGCTGCCCTTGCGTGTTTTGGCGTTTTCGCCTACATGCATCCCACCTGTGGTCTTTGAAGGTGAGTCGGGCATGGCGTTCGATCCGGAATCTGTTGACTTGACGCCCATCATAGCAGCGATCCGCGCGGCGTTGAAGGATGCGTATGTTGCCGGTGGCAAAGCCAAGGCGACCGAAGTGTTGCTCGCGCTCGGCGGGACGATCCCGGCGGGTGAGATCGAGCAGCGTGCCGACGCTACGATAACCAAGATTCGATCCCCGAGCGGCAAGGCTCCGCGCGGCACTGTGCCGCGGGTTCTGGATCAGATGCTGACGGATCGTCCCGGCCTGACGATCCTCGAATATGAGGCGCTCGCGCCAGAGTATGATGATCGCATTTCGATCCGCAGCGTCGGAAACGAGCTTCGCCGGTTCGAGGGCACCAAGTACGAACGAGATCGTCCAGGAGGATACCAGTGGTTCCTCAAGGGCCAGAAAGACAAGGGGTCGGACACCCCCGGCAAGGCAGCGTCCGACCCCCTGTTTCCAACACTCTAATCAAGGAGACCCATTATGGAGCCGCCTTAATCCGAATTGACGGGCGTGCGGGACGTTAGGAGCGTTCCGCCGTTCCATCCGGCCCCGTGGCGAAATTGGTAGCACGCAGCGGCCTTGGAAGCCGTGGTCTAGGGACGTGCGGGTTCAAGTCCCGCCGGGGCCACCATTATCTACGCCAAAACACGTGAATCTGCAAGGGGCTGGTCCTATCCGACCAGTCCCTTGTAGGTCAGGCGGCGTCCGCAGGCCGGGCCGATAACCGATACCGTGCGGTTACCGTCGCGGTCCTTAAGGGTGTTCCAGCGGCGGTCAAACTCGGCCAAGTATTTCGGAATGTGCTAATCCGAAATGTGGTGGAACGTGCGATGATGCCGCGCTTCAAGAGGCTGTGATAGCTCTCCGCAAAGTTCGTATGGGTGATGGCACCTCGCACAAAGGTCTTGCTGTGATCGACCGTAAGGTGGCCGTGAAAGTGGTCCGAAAGCCCCTCATAAGGGTTACGGTGGCAGTTTACTAAATGCACCAAACTCTCCCCGACGGGGCATAAACTAACCCACCTACCCCGCCACGCCTCCTTCAACCCCCGCCCGCTGCGGCGCCCTGTACCCCGGCCTCTTGTCCGGCCGCCACAGGAAGCGGCGCTCGCGATTGGCGAGGATCCTGGCGCGCGCCGCGGGTAGCGCTTCCAGCGCCTCGTCCGGGAGCATGTCGCCCTTCGCGGTATTGCACAGCAGGCACGCCGCCACGGTATTGGCTTCGCTATCCTCGCCGCCGCGCGACCGCGGCACGACATGGTCGAGTGTCGCCCGGTCCATCGGGTCGATGTAGCGCGGGTCGAAGGTCAGGTCGCAATAATGACACTTGCCGCCCTGTCGCTCGAGATGCGCCGTCAGCCAGCGCCGCCGCTCGGCCCAGGGGTCTTCCGGGCCCGCGTGCAACAACCACGCCGCGTCGATTTCCGCCTGTCGCCGCGCCTCGTCCATGACGCCAGCCTGTCATGTCGCATGAGGCCGCGCAATCGTTCGGTCACTTCGACAGTTCGCCAGAGTTACGGTGCGGAGCGTCGCGTCAGGGATAGAAGAGCGGCGGCGTCAAGACTTGTCGGCAGCGCCCACGATCGGACGCGGCACCCATATGGTGCATGATAATCCGTTGCCTCCCGCCATGCCGTCGGGCCGCCGAATTTGCTTGAAGCAGGCGCCAAGCGGGAAGTCGCGGCCGAGCCATCGACCCTCGTCGGGCGTATCCTGCTCATAGGATTTTATTTTTGCGCGCTCCAAAAATTTCCAGAGCCGCGCGGCCGTGTCGCCAGCGCAGATATATTTTTGGCTGTCGTCCGTTTCGGTCACGGAGTTCGTCGCAACTGCGCTTTCCAGGCACGCTTCCACCAGACCGGGAACCTGCTCGGGAAAGTCAGGCTCGCGTGGGTCGGCGATTAGCATTGCGATAACAGGGATCAGCATCATTCCACGATCTTATGTCGCGTCTGCCGGCTCGGACAAGCTCGCAGTCTACCGATATAGCGGCCCGCTGAAACGTCACGTCGCGGCCGAATCGGGCAAAGATTCCCGTGACCTATCGGCCGCGATCGTGATATCGAGCCCGCAAAGGGAGGCATGTTTTGCGCCTGATCATCGCTTTATTGCTGCCGTGGTTGCTGTTCTTCACGATCGGACGCCCCCTCGCCGGGTTCGTCTGTCTCGCGCTGCAGATCACATTGGTCGGCTGGCTGCCGGCCGCGATCTGGGCGGTCTATTCGCTCAGCCAATACAAGACCGACCAGAAGATCGACGCATTCCGGCGCGAGCAATTTCGCTGATCGCGGGGTAGGCCGCGCGCTCGGGCGACGCCGTGGGTAGCCCGGCGGTCCGTCGCGCCGCCCTCATCGAAGCTCCTGCGCCAGCCCGATCAGCAGCCCTTCCGGCCCGCGGATGTAGCAGAGCCGGTACACGCCCTGATAATCGACCACGTCCCCCACGAGCCGCGCGCCGTGAGGGCGCAGCCGCTCCAGCGTCTCGTCCAGATCGCCCACCGCGAACATCACGCGCAAATACCCCAGCGCATTGACCGGCGCGTTGCGATGATCCGCGACGACCGCCGGCCGCAGGAAGCGCGACAGTTCCAACCGGCTATGCCCGTCCGGCGTGCGCATCATGGCGATCTCGACACGCTGGTCGCCCAGGCCGGTGACGCGGCCGGCCCATTCGCCGTCGATCGTCGCCCGCCCTTCGAGCTCGAGGCCGAGTTCGCGAAAGAAATCCACGGCCGCGTCGAGGTCCTCGACGACGATCCCGACATTGTCCATTCGTTTGAGCGCCATGCGTCCGCTCCGATGCGGTGGTTCGAGGCGACGGAGGGTAAAGGCGCCGGCGGACGGCGCAAGCGCCGGGCCGGGGGTGGGAGCGGCCGGCGGCTGGGACGCCGCCGGCCGGACATTGCTTGGCGCCAGGATCGGCAGCGCCGACCCGTCGGCGACCGGCCTCAGCGCCAGCGGCGCTGGCGGTCGTGGCGCTGGATGCGGATCGAGTCGCTCAGCGCGTTGTACCGGCGATCGAGGTCGCGACGCTCGGTCCAGGTCAGGCCATTGCGGCTATAACGCCATTCGAGCCGCTGAAGATTGGCGAAGCGCGTGCGCAGGCGCGACGCCTCGCCGCGGGTCAACGCGCCGTTGCGGACGCCCATGTCGATGCGGCGCTCGATATTCGTCTTGCGCTGGTTCATCGACTGCCAGCCTTGCGCGCTGGCGGCGGAAGGAACGAGGACGGCCAGGGTCGCGGCCGCCGCGAGGGCGGAGGCGATCTTCATATTGGACTCCTGTGGTTGCGACACCAGGATGCGGTGACCCCTGAGGTATGCGCGAACGCCCCTGAATGTTCCGTGGCTCGCGGATTTCGGTGAGGTTAAGGTGTTCGGGCGGCTGGGGAAATGTGCCGTGCGACTGGTGGGCGACGGTGTTTGACGGCGGGGGGCTCACCGGTCATGCGGCGGGCGTCTGCTGCTCTTCGGGTCAGGGGGCAATGGGCTGCATCCGTGGTTTGATTGCCTGCGGGGTCAACAGACCCTCACCCTTCCCACCGCCTACGGCGGCGGGCCCCGCGACGGGTCGACCATGCCCCCGGCATGGTCTGGACAGCGCGGGGCGCTGTCCACCCGTCGCGCCTCTCCCGCATGCGGGCGCATCAGGCCGGTCATGCCCCCGGAATGACCTAAACAGCGCGGGGCGCTGTTTACCTAATGCGGGAGGGAGGCGCTAAGCGGCCGGAAGGGTGAGGGTCTGTCAGCCCAGGCTGCAGACTCGGCGATCGCCAGCCGGAGCTGGGTCATCGCACCACGCCCTTACCCCGACGCGACACGTCCACCTCCCCCGCAACGCTTCGCCGCGATGCGGCACCGCGCCACCCTCGGCCTGCCCCGTCGAGACGATCAACGGCTTTTCCGGTCGGGGCCCGGGCGCCCTTGCCCGCGTTCTTTGCGCGCCGCCGCCGGTCGGCGCGCGCGATCGGCGGCGGCGCTCCTGATGACGAGGTGTATCATGAAACCAACGACAGGGCTGGCCCTGCTCGCTGCCGCGCTCTCCATCGCGGCGGCGGCGCCGGCGG
>NZ_JBQCCN010000073.1:0-14942 GCF_051962185.1 Sphingomonas sp. | reverse complement strand
CCCGCCGGCCCGCGCGTCTCGTCCCCGCCCGCACGCCGCCACCCGGGCGGTTAGGCCCGCTCCTCGCCCCGCGCCACCGCTCTGCGGCGGGCCGATTTTGGCGCCATGCTGCGGCGCGCGTCGGTCACGACGTTTAAACATCGCTCCCTCCTTGCTTCTTGCCTGACACCAAAATCGGCTCCGTCACAGTCCTGTCCCGACCGGACTTGGAACCTGCAGAATTTCGGGTGGGTCGAACGTCTTTGCAAGCCTGAGTTCGGGGAACAGGCGCGACCAGAGAATCGTGACGACGATACAACCGATCCCGCCGAACACCACCGCGCCGACCGGACCCAGCAGCGAACCGAGCAGGCCGCTTTCGGCCTCGCCCAGTTCGTTCGAGGCCGAGATGGTGAGCTGCGACACCGCCGAAACCCGGCCGCGCATCTCATCGGGCGTGTGGAGCTGAATCAGTGACGAGCGGACATAGACAGACACCATGTCGGCGCAGCCGGCGACGATCAGGCCGGCGAGCGCGAGATAGAAAGCGTTGCTCGGCAGGATCAGATGCGCGGTGCCGAAGGTCAGGATACCGATCCCGAACACCATCACCGCGATCAGCATCTTCAGCCCGACATTGGTCTTCATCGGGCGGAACGAGAAGAACAGGGCGGTCGACGTCGCCCCGATTCCCATCCCGGCGGCAAGAAAGCCCAGGCCCCGCGATCCGACATGGAGGATGTCGCGCGCATAGACCGGCAGCAACGCGGTCGCCCCGGCGAGCAACACCGCGAACAAATCGAGCGTGATCGACGCCAGCACCAGTCGATTGCGCCGGACGTAGCGGAACCCCTCGACGATGCGGTGAAGCGGGCGATGGTCGGCTTGCGCCTGGGGTTGGGGCACCTTGCCGATCAGGAAGATCATGCCGAGCGCGATCAGGAACAGCGCGGTCGACGTGCCGTAGGCGGCATCGGGATGGATCGCATAGAGGAAGCCGCCCAGGCTCGGCCCGATGATCACGCCCACCTGCCAGGCGATCGAACTGACCGCGATCGCGGTCGGCAGCACCTCGCGCGGAACGAGATTGGGGGCGAGCGCGGAATAGGCGGGCCCCGAGAAAGCGCGCGCCACGCCGATGAACACCGCGGCAAGGAACAGCACAGGCAGGCTCAGCGCGTGAAGCCAGGTCAGCGTCCCGAGCATCACCGTCGTCGCCACCAGCAGGCCGGTGGTCCCGCGCACGATCCAGCGCCGGTCGAACGTATCGGCGATCAGCCCGACGATCGGCGTCAGCAGGAAGAGCGGGACGAACTGCGCCACGCCGATCATGCCGAGCAGGAAGGTCGCTTCCTTGATGCTCAGATGATGGACGTCGCGCGCCAGGCTGTAGACTTGCCAGCCGATGATGATCGACATCGCGGAAAGCGCGACGGTGCCGGCGAAGCGCGACAGCCAATACGCTCGGAAATTGGCGATGCGGAAGGGATGATCGGCGGGGAACATCCGCCTCGCCTTAGGCGGAGCGGTCGGCTTTTCGCAACCATGGCGTTACTTGTCCGACAAGAAGTCTGGCTGTGCCGCAGCGCACGATTGAAAACCGTCACGCTCCCGGCCTATAGGCCGCGCTTTCTCCCCCAAGGAAACGAGGTTTTCCCCATCGTGGCAAAAGCCCCAGCACGCGCCAAGAGCGAGCCGCTCAAGACCAATCGCGAGCGGCCCGACGAGCCGCAACCCTATGACGCGTCGAAAGACGAGTTGCTCGCGCTCTACAAGCAGATGCTGCTGATCCGTCGCTTCGAAGAGAAGGCCGGCCAGCTCTACGGCCTCGGCTTCATCGGCGGTTTCTGCCACCTCTATATCGGCCAGGAAGCGGTCGCGGTCGGCCTGCAGTCGGCGCTCGACGGCGAGAAGGACAGCGTGAACACCGGCTCTCGCGATCACGGCCACATGCTTGCCTACGGCATCGACCCCAAGGTCATCATGGCCGAGCTGACCGGCCGTGCTGCCGGCATCTCGAAGGGCAAGGGCGGGTCGATGCACATGTTCTCGACCGAGAAGAAGTTCTACGGCGGGCACGGCATCGTCGGCGCGCAGGTGTCGCTGGGTACCGGGCTCGCCTTCAAACACAAATATTCGAACGATGGCGGCGTCTGCCTCGCCTATTTCGGCGACGGCGCGGCCAATCAGGGCCAGGTCTACGAATCGTTCAACATGGCCGAGCTGTGGAAGCTTCCGATCATCTACGTGATCGAGAACAACCAATATGCCATGGGCACCAGCGTCAACCGCGCGTCGTCCGAGGACCAGCTCTATCGCCGCGGCGAGAGCTTCCGCATCCCGGGCATTCAGGTCGATGGCATGGATGTGCTGGCGTGCCGCGGTGCTGCCGAGGAGGCGCTGGCCTGGGTCCGCGCCGGCAAGGGGCCGCTCATCCTGGAGATGAAGACCTATCGCTATCGCGGCCACTCGATGTCCGACCCGGCCAAATATCGCAGCCGTGAGGAAGTCCAGGCGGTCCGCGACAAGTCCGACCCGATCGAGCATGCCAAGCAATTGCTCGAGAAGCTCGGGGTCACAGAAGACGAACTGAAGGCGGCGGAGGCCGCGATCCGGAAGCAGGTGAACGAGGCGGCGGACTTCGCCGAGCAGACGCCGGAGCCCGAGGTGGGCGAGCTTTATACCGACGTGCTGGTGGAGTCGTACTAAGATGGCGATCGAGATCAAGATGCCGGCGCTGTCGCCGACGATGGAAGAAGGCACGCTCGCAAAGTGGCTGGTCAAGGAAGGCGATGTGATCCGCTCGGGCGATATCATGGCCGAGATCGAGACCGATAAGGCTACAATGGAGTTCGAAGCGGTCGACGAAGGTACGATCGCGCGGATCCTGGTCGCCGAGGGCACCGACAACGTGAAGGTCGGCACCGTCATCGCGACGCTTGCCGCCGAGGGCGAGGAGGTGTCGAAGGCGGCGCCTGCCGCTGCGCCGGCCGAAAGCGCCGACGACAAGGCGGTCGAACCGGAGAAGCAGGAGCAGGCCGCCGAGAGCGGCACTCCCGAGCCGCATCTGGTCGAGACCGGTGCGCGCCAGATGTTCGAGGCGGCCAAGCACGATGCCGAGGTCGCCGATCCGGAAGTCCCCGCCGGCACCGCGATGGTCAAGGTCACGCTGCGCGAGGCGCTGCGTGACGCGATGGCCGAGGAGATGCGCAAGGATGAGCGCGTCTTCGTGATGGGCGAGGAAGTCGCGCAATATCAGGGCGCCTACAAGGTCACCCAGGGCCTGCTCGACGAATTCGGCGACAAGCGCGTGATCGACACGCCGATCACCGAATATGGTTTCGCCGGCGTCGGCACCGGCGCGGCGATGGGCGGCCTGCGCCCGATCGTCGAGTTCATGACGTTCAACTTCGCGATGCAGGCGATCGACCACATCATCAATTCGGCGGCCAAGACCAATTACATGTCGGGCGGCCAGATGCGCTGCCCGATCGTGTTCCGCGGTCCCAACGGCGCGGCGAGCCGCGTCGGCGCGCAGCACAGCCAGAATTACGGCCCGTGGTATGCCGCGGTGCCCGGGCTGATCGTGATCGCGCCGTACGACGCGCAGGACGCCAAGGGCCTGCTCAAGGCGGCGATCCGCAGCGAGGATCCGGTCGTCTTCCTCGAGAACGAACTGCTCTACGGCCGCACCTTCGAGGTGCCGCAGGTCGATGACTGGGTTCTGCCGATCGGCAAGGCGCGGATCATGCGCGAGGGCAAGGACGTAACGATCGTTTCCTATTCGATCGGCGTCGGCCTCAGCCTCGAAGCCGCCGACGAGCTCGCCAAGGAAGGGATCGACGCCGAGGTGATCGACCTGCGCACCTTGCGCCCGCTCGATCGCAAGACGGTGCTCAAATCGCTGGCCAAGACCAACCGCATCGTGGTGGTCGAGGAAGGCTGGCCGACCTGCTCGATCGCGTCCGAAGTGGCGGCATTCGTCATGGAAGAAGGCTTCGACGACCTCGACGCGCCGGTGCTGCGGGTGACCGACGAGGACGTGCCGCTGCCCTATGCGGCGAATCTCGAGAAGCTCGCGTTGATCTCGGCCGACAAGGTGATCAGCGCGGTAAAGAAGGTCTGCTATCGCTGAACGCACGCGTCCGTCGGGACCCTGTGAATGAGGCCGGGAGACCGCGCCTCATTCCATCGTCACTCCGGCCTTGTGCCGGGTCTGCCGAGCGGCAGGCCATACGACAGGCGAAGGCGCGCCAGCTGTGTGGCTAACCAGGTTCGATATCGCAGACGCCATGAAATGTGGCGCGGCAGACCCGGCACAAGGCCGGGGTGACGGTTGAAACCTGTAGTGAAGCAGGTAATTTTGCCGGACGATTGGTCGCTGCCACGCCACCAACCGTTCGGACCGGCCTTGTGGAGCGCGGCTGGCTCGGTAAACCCGTACGACACGCCCATGAATTCGCGGGCGAACGGGGAAGTCACGCGTCGATGAAACGGAACAGCCGCTAATGGTGTCGACGACCACTCTCGGCCTGGTCGGCGCACTGCTGGCGGCGGCGATCGTCGCCGCGAGCTGGATCCTGTTCACCGGCCTGCGCGCGCGCGGCGCCGCGGCGGCAACGCTGGCCGGCAACGACAAGCTCAACGCGATGCTCGCCTCGGGGCCGGCTTTGGCGATGGTGGTGCGCGCCGACGGCCGGCTGGAATTGCCCGATCGGCTGGCCGACTGGCTCGGCCTGGTGCCGCCGCCCAAATTCCTCGCCGAACTGGTGTCGCCGGGCGCCGGCCTGACCAGCGAGGACGCGGTGATTCTCGGCGACGCGGTCACCGCCGCGCAGAAGGCCGGCGAACCCTTCGCGCTGACCATCCGCCCGCAGGGATCGGTGCGCACGCTGGCGGTACGCGGCCAGCGCGCGCCGCGCGAGGTCGGGTCGCCGGGCGGCGTCCTGCTGTGGTTCTTCGACGCGACCGATAGCCAGGCGCAGATCGGCCAGTTGCTCGGCGAGACGCTCGAACTCGGCCAGGCGTTCGCGGCATTGCGCGGCCTGATCGAGGCGGCGCCGCTGCCGATGTGGTATCGCGGACCCGACATGCGGCTGGCTATGGTCAACACCGCCTATGTCCGCGCGGTCGAGGCGAGCGACGCCAAGCACGTCGTGTCGCGCCAGGTCGAATTGATCGAGGGATCGGGAATCGGCGGCCCACTGGCCAGTGCGCTGGTCGCGCGCGATACCGACAAGCCCAATGTCCAGGCGATGCCTGCGACGATCAACGGCGCGCGGCGGATGCTTCGCGTCCACGACGTGCCGCTGCCGAGCCCACCGGGCGGTGTCGCCGGATTCGCGATCGACATCGAGGACCTGGAGCAGGCGCGCGGCGGCATGAAGCGCTTCTCCGATGCGCAGCGCGCGATGCTCGACCGGCTGTCGGCGGGCGTGGTGCAATTCGCCCCGGACCGCAGCCTGGCGTTCTGCAACCAGCCGTTCCAGCGGATGTTCGCGATGCGCGGCGAATGGCTCGCCGACCGGCCCGAATTCGACCGCGTGCTCGAACGCATGCGCGAGGCCAATCGCTTGCCCGAGGTCCGCGACTTCCCGGGCTGGAAAGCGGAACGCCGCGACTGGTTCCTGGCGGCGACCGGGGCGATCGAGGAAACCTGGACGCTCCCCGGCGGCGTGCATCTGCGTGTCGTCGCCAATCCCTTGCCCGACGGCGGGCTGCTGCTGATTTTCGAGGACCGCACCGAACAGGTCCAGCTCGCCAGCGCGCGCGACACCTTGCTGCGCGTCCGCACCGCGACGTTCGACAATCTGTTCGAGGCGCTGGGCGTGTTCGCCGGCGACGGACGACTGCAGATCTGGAACAACAAGTTCCGCGAGCTCTGGGCATTCGACGAGGAGTTCCTGGCGAGCCATCCGCGGATCGATGCGCTGGTCGAGCGCGGTGCTGCCAGACTGGCGCAGCCGGGGCGCGCCAGCGTGATCGCCGAGATCGTGCGGTCGGCGGCGGTCGGGCGCCAGCAACGCGGCGGGCGTGTGGCGTTCGCCGACGGGCGCCATTTCGAATTCGCCGGCGTGCCGCTGCCCGACGGCAACGCGCTGTTCATCATGCTCGACATATCCGACAGCCGGCGCATCGAGCAGGCGCTGCGCGATCGCAACGAGGCCTTGGTCGCCGCCGATCAGGTCAAGACCGCATTCGTCGCCAATATGAGCTATGAATTGCGCACGCCGCTGACCTCGATCCAGGGCTTCGCCGAGATGCTCGGCGAAGGCTATGCCGGCAAGCTCAGCAAGACCGCCGATGGCTATGTCGACGCGATCCTCGAATCGGTCGCGCGGCTGTCGGCGCTGGTCGACGACGTGCTCAACCTGACCGAGGGCGACCAGAACAAGGTCGAACGGCTCGACGTCGATCTCGAGACCGTCGCCTATAATGCCGCCGAGGCGGTCGCGCCGCTCGCCAAGCGCAAGAAGATCGACTTCGCGATCGAGGTCGCCCCCTCGACCGGCACGGTGAAGGGCGACGCCAAGAAGTTGCGCGAGATGATCGAACATTTGTTGCGCCACGCGGTCGGCGGGACGCACGAGGGCGGGCGCGTGCTGCTGCATACCGACGGCGACATGCGCGCGGCGCGGATCGTGGTGTCGGACGATGGCCCGGGGATGGCGCCCGACGACGTCGAGCACGCCTTCGATCGCTTCGCCGAGCACGAATCGCGCGACGACGACCGCGCGCTTGGGCTGGGCCTACCGATCGCGCGGCAATTCGCCGAGTCGCATGGCGGGACGATCCAGCTTCTGTCCGAGCCTGGCGCGGGGACATTGTTGACGGTGGAATTGCCGCGCTGATTGCGTGGGATGTCGAATGCGCATAAAGTATGCGCATAAGGAGTGCGTCATGGCCCGAGTTCGCGAAGATCGTACGCCGTTTCGCCGTCCGACCAACGTGTCGCTCGACGCCCGTCTCGTAGCGGAAGCCAAGGAACTCGGCATCAACGTCTCGCGAGCGAGCGAGGAGGGATTGGCGCGCGAGGTCAAGGCCGAGCGCGAGCGGCGTTTCAAGGAAGAAAATGCCGAGGCGTTCGAGGAGTGGAACAGGTTTGTCGAGGAGAAAGGGTTGCCGCTCGAACGATTCCGCCAATTCTGATGGCGCAGTTCGATGTCTTCCGGCCGAGGGACGGCGAGGAGCTGCTGCTCGACTGCCAGTCGAGCATCCTTGACCGCTTGGAAACGCGTTTCGTGGTCCCGCTCCTGAGCCCCGACGATATGCCGAAACGGATCGCGAGGTTGAACCCACGGTTCGAGATCGACGGCAGGGAGTTCTTCATGGCGACGCAGGGTGCCGCGACCATCCCCGCCAAGATGATCGGGACCTGCGTGACGTCGCTTGCCGACGCTCATCACGAGATCGTCGGTGCGCTCGACATGCTCATCAGCGGCTATTGATGCTGCTCGCCGACGCCGCTGCCAGCGAAGCGTTGGGTGCTCGCCTCGCCGCGGCGGTGCTCCCCGGCGACGTCATCACGCTGTCCGGTCCGCTCGGCGCTGGCAAGACGAGCATTGCGCGCGGGCTGCTCGCTGCTCTGGGGCTGGAAGGCGAAGCACCATCGCCGACCTTCGCGATCGTCCAGCCCTACGAACCGCCCGAAACGCGGCTGCCGGTGATGCATGTCGATCTCTATCGCATCGAGCATGTCGAGGAGATCGACGAACTCGGCCTCGATGAGGGGCGCGGGGAGTCACTGTTGCTGATCGAATGGCCCGAGCGCGCGCCGGGGCGCTGGCCCGACGCACTGGCGTTGAGCCTGGACTTCGCACCCGATAGCGGACGCCGCTTGACAGCCATCGTGCCCTCGGCATGGGAGGGACGATGGTCCCTGAAATGAACCCACCGCCGGGCGCCGCCGATTTCCTCGCCAAGCTCGGCTGGGGAGAAGGCGAAGTGCTGCCGCTGGCCGGCGATGCCTCGTTCCGCCGTTACTTCCGCGTCGCCGATCATGGCCGCAGCGCGATCCTGATGGATGCGCCTCCGCCGCACGAGGATCCGCGCCCGTTCATCGCCGTCGCCGAGTGGTTGGTGCAGCATGGTTTCCCCGCGCCGGCGATCTTCGGCACCGATCTCGACCAGGGGCTCGTGCTGATCGAGGATTTCGGTGATGCTCGGATGCGCGAGACGGTCGATGCCGCGCCCGAGAGCCTGCTCCGGATGTATGAAGCGGCGGTCGATATCCTGATCCGCCTGCGTGCAGAACCAGCCGGGCCGTGGCGTGCCTACGACCGCACCGAATTGCATCGCGAATCCGACCTGCTGGTCGATTGGTATTGTCCGGCGATCGGGCTGACCGTCGACACGGTCGGCTATACCAAGGCTTGGGACGAGGTTTTCGACCATGCGCTGGCGGCCGAGCCGGTCACCGTTCTCCGCGACTATCATGCCGAGAATCTGATGCTGATCGGTGGCACCGAGGCGCTGGGGCTACTCGATTTCCAGGACGCGCTGGCCGGGCATCCCGCTTACGATCTGGTCTCGCTGCTCCAGGACGCGCGGCGCGATGTCGAGCCGGAGATCGAGGCGGCGATGCTGGCGCGCTATCGCCGTGTGACGGGGGCGGGGGACGATTTCGACGCTGCTTATCATGTGCTCGGCGCGCAGCGGAACGCCAAGATCATCGGCATCTTCACCCGACTGTGGCGTCGCGACGGCAAGCCGCGCTATCCGGCGATGTGCCCGCGCGTGTGGCGCTACCTCAATCGCGATCTCGATCATCCCGCGCTCGGCCCGGTCAAGGCGTGGTTCGATGCCAATATCCCTGCCGGCCAGCGCGGCGACCCGATGGAGATTATCGGCGCATGAAGCCGAAGCGCACCCTGGCGATTCGTCCGGACCCCGGCGGCACCGTTCCGGAGACCGCGATGGTGATGGCGGCCGGGATCGGCAAGAGGATGCGCCCGCTGACCGCGACGCGACCCAAGCCGCTGATCCAGGTGGCGGGGCAGACCTTGCTCGACCATGTGTTCGATCGCTTGCGCGCGGCGGGAATCAAGCGCGCGGTCGTCAATGTCCATTACCTCGCGGACGCGCTCGAGGCGCATCTCAAGAACCGCGTGAAGGGCATCGACATCGTCATTTCCGACGAGCGCCCGCAATTGATGGAGACCGGCGGCGGTATCGTCCAGGCGCGCGACCTGATCGGCGACAAGCCGTTCGTCGCGGTCAATGCCGACAATCTATGGGTCGACGGTCCGGCCGATACGATCAAGCTGCTGGCGTCGCGTTGGGACGACGAGGCGATGGACGCCTTACTGCTGCTGGTGCCGCTGGCGCGCGCGCACAATCATGGCGGGCAGGGCGATTTCCACCTCGACGCCAATGGCCGCATCACCGGGCGCCGCAAGCCGGGCAGGGTGGCGCCGTTCGTCTATACCGGCGTCCAGATCCTGTCGCCGCGGCTGATCCGGGACTGGCCAGAGGGACCGTTCTCGACCAACCTGTTCTGGAACCGCGCGATCGAGGCGGGCCGGGCTTATGGCTTCGTCCACCAGGGCCTGTGGTTCGACGTCGGCACGCCGCCCGCGATCGCCAAGACCGAGGCGCTTCTTATCGATGCGTAAGGGGGGCAGGTGCGCGCTGTTTCCTCAATTCGTCATGCCGGCCTTGTTCCGGCATCCATCGGGCCTCAGGCGGTATGGCCTGGGGCACGGCAGACCCCGGCACAAGGCCGGGGTGACGGTTAGAGCGTGAGACTCGCGCTCTACACCATCCCCGCGCAACGGGCGTTCGCCGACGCGCTGGTTGCCGGGCTGATGAAGCGCGTCGGCGACGATCCGCTGCGATTGGCGCGCGGGCTCGTGCTGCTTCCCAACAATCGCGGACGCCGCGCCGTCCAGGACGCGTTCGTGCGCGCCAGCGGCAACGGCTTGCTGCTGCCGCGGCTGGTGACGATCGGTGACCCCGCGCTCGACGAAGCGGCGGGCGCGATGCTCGACCCGGCCGACGATCAGGAACCGCTCCCGCCACCGGTCGACCCGCTCGCGCGGCGGATGATCCTTGCGCGCCTGGTGTCGGAGGAGCGTGCGCGGCGCGGCGAGCCGGTGACCGCCGACGAAGCGGTGCGGCTGGCCGGCGCGCTGGCGCGCACGCTCGATCAATTGCTGGTCGAGGAAGTCGCCGCGTCGCAGCTCGACGACCTCTCGTTCGCGCCCGAACTGACCAGCCATTGGGAACGCGCGCTCGATCTGTTCCGTATCGTCATCGACCGCTGGCCGGCCGAGCTGGCGCGCTTGGGCGCGATGGACGCGGCGGAACGGCGCGCGATCATGCTGCGCCGACTCGCCGCGCGCTGGAAGGAGACGCCGCCGCCCGGCTTCGTCTGCGCGGCGGGGATCACCGATCCGGCCCGCGCGGTGGCGGGTTTGCTGCGTCGCGTCGCCGAACTGAACGAGGGCCTGGTGGTGTTCCAGGACCTCGCCACGACCTTGCCCGACGAGGAATGGGATGCGTTGGGCCCGCACGAGCCGGACGCGGCCGGCTTCACCGCCCGATCGATCGAGACCCATCCGCAATTCCAGCTCAAACTGCTGCTCGAGCGGATGGGCGCGGGGCGCGGCGAGGTGCGGACGTGGCGCGAAGGCAGCGAGCACGACGCCTCGGCGGCACGCGGCAAGGCGATCGCCAATGCCTTCGCGCCGGCCGAATTCACCGGCAAATGGACCGCGCTGGACGCGGCCGATCGCCGGCTGACCGGAATTCGCGCGGTTGAGCTGGCGACGCCGGCCGACGAGGCGCAGGCGATCGCGCTGGCGTTGCGCGGCGCGCTCGAAGCCGAAGGGCGGACCGCTGCGCTCGTCACGCCCGATCGCGCGCTGGCCGAGCGCGTCGCCGCGCATTGTGCGCGCTGGGGGATCGAGATCGACGATACCGCCGGTCGCCCGCTGGCGACGCGCCCGCCGGGCACGCTGCTGACGATGATGGCCGAGGCGGCGGCGCAGGATTTCGCGCCCCTGGCCTTACTCGCGCTGCTCAAGCATCCCTTGGTCCAGAGCGGGGAGCCGCGCACCCTGTGGCTCGATGGCGTGCGAGCGCTCGATCGCGCCTTGCGCGGCCCGCGACCGGCGCCCGGGCTGGCCGGGATCGACGCGCATCTACTGGACGGCGACGAGCGCGAGGCGCCGATCCGGGCGGCGGCGCGGCGCGTCTGGCCGGCGATGCGTGATCTGCTCGAACCGCTCGCGCGTTGCTTCGGCGATGGCGCGCAGCCACTGGCGGCGATGGCCGCGACATTGCGGGAGACAGCCGAGGCCTTGTGCGGCTTCGCTGTCTGGGCCGGTCCCGCCGGCCGCGCCGCCGCGGAACTGCTCGCCGATCTCGAGGTCCGCGCCGCCGACGGGCCAGCGTCGATCGATCCCGCCAGCGTCGCGCCGCTGCTGCGCACGCTGATGGAGGAAGTCGCGATCCGACCGCCACAGGGCGGGCATCCCAGACTGGCGATCTACGGCCTGATCGAGGCGCGGTTGCAGGCGGCGGACCTGATGATTCTGGGCAGCCTCAACGAAGGCACCTGGCCATCGGTTGCTGCGCCCGACCCGTGGCTGGCGCCGCGCATCCGCGCCGAACTCGGCCTGCCGGGGCTCGAGCGCGGGATCGGCATCGCGGCGCATGATTTCGCCAATGCGCTCGGCGCGCCCGAGGTGCTGATCACCCGCGCCCGCCGCGACGGGCGGTCGCCGACGCTGGCGTCGCGCTTCTGGCTGCGGCTGGAGGCGCTGGCGGGCGATCGCTTCGACCGCGAGCCCGACCTCGCGGGCTGGGCCGCGGCGATCGACGATCCCGGCGAGCATCGACCCGAGCCGCGGCCGGAACCGTCGCCGGCAGTCGACGACCGGCCGCGCCAGATCTCGGTGACCGAAGTCGACCGGTTGAAGGCCGATCCTTATGCCTTTTACGCCCGCCGGATGCTGCGGCTGGGCGCGATCGATCCGGTCGATGCCGAGCCGAGCGCGGCGTGGCGCGGCAACCAGGTCCATGCGATCCTGGAAGACTGGTTTCGCGAGGACGGCGCCGATCCCGAGACGTTGCGGCCCCGCGCGGAGGCGTTGCTCGGCGACGTTCGCACCCATCCGATGATCCGCGCCCTATGGGGGCCGCGCCTGATCGAGGCGGTCGACTGGATCGCGCGCGAAGTGTCCGATCGCGCGGACGAACGGCAGATCCTGGCGGTCGAGGGCAAAGGAACGCTGCAGCTTGCCGGCGTCGACCTGTCGGGCCGGTTCGACCGTATCGACCGGCTGCACGACGGCGGACTGGTGGTGGTCGATTACAAGACCGGCCAGCCGCCCTCGACCGCGGCGGTGCGCGCCGGGTTCAGCCTGCAACTCGGCCTGCTCGGCATGATCGCGGAGGCCGGCAAGTTCGCCGATGTGGCGGGTACGGCCGAAGGGTTCGAATATTGGTCGCTCGCGCGCAATCGCGCCGGCGGCTTCGGCTATGTCGATTCGCCCTGCGACCCGCGCAAGCGCGACCCGATACCGGCGGACGAGTTCGTCGCCCAGGCGCGCGCCAATTTCATCGACGCCGCGGCGACCTGGCTGACCGGCGCGGCGCCATTCACCGCCAAGCTCAAGCCCGAATATGCGCCGTTCGGCGATTACGACCAATTGATGCGCCGCGACGAATGGTATGGCCGTGAGCGGCGCTGACTCGATCCTGCCGCGGCTCGTCGACGAGCAGGCGCGGGCGAGCGATCCCTCGTCGCACGTCTGGCTCGCGGCCTCGGCGGGCACCGGCAAGACCCAGGTGCTGGCAGCGCGCGTCTATCGCCTGCTGCTCGGCGGCACCGATCCCGGCACGATCCTGTGCCTGACCTTCACCAAGGCCGGCGCCGCCGAGATGGCGGGACGGATCAACCAGCGATTGGCACGCTGGGTCCGCGCGTCGGATGATGACATCAAGGCCGACCTGATCTCGCTGTGCGAGAAATGGACGCCAGCGCTAATCGCCCGCGCGCGTACCTTGTTCGCCAAGGTACTCGACGCGCCCGGCGGCGGGTTGCGCATCCAGACCATCCACGGCTTTTGCCAGTCGCTGTTGACCGCGTTCCCGGTCGAGGCCAGGCTGACCCCGGGCTTTCGCCCACTCGAAGCGCGCGAGGAATCGGCGCTGGCGCGCGAGACGCTGGCGCAATTGCTGGTCGATGCCGAGCGCGAGGGGCACGAGTCGGCAGTGCGCGCGGTCGGCGCGCTGAGCCTGAGGCTGGGCGAGGAAGGGGCGGAGGCGTTCCTGCGCGCCTGTGCCCGCGCGCCCGCGGCGATGGCGGCACTGCCGATGGGTGAGGGCATCGGGCCCTATGTGCGGCGCGCCTTGCTCGGGGTCGACGATGTCGAGGCGACGATCCTCGAAGGCTGCGCCGATCCCGAGATCGACGCGCTGCTGCGGCGCGTGGCGGCCGCCAATCGCGCCTGGGGGACTGCGACCGGCACCGGCCATGCCGATATCGCCGATGCGTGGCTGGCGGCCGGACCCGAGGATCGCCGGGCGATGCTGACGGACCTGATCGCCATCGCGCGCACCGGCAAGGGCGAGCCGCGCAAGGCATCGGCCAAGCTGGTCGCGATCGAGCCCGATTATGTCGAGCTGATCGCGATGGTCGGCGACCATGGCGCACGGCTGGCGGCGATCGAGGCGCTGGCCGATTATGCCGAGCTGCTCGCCGCCGGCTTGTCGGTGGGGCGCGACTATGCGGCCGCCTATCGCGTCGCCAAGCGGCGGATCGGCGCGGTCGATTTCGACGATCTGATCGATTCCGCGGTCGCCTTGCTGCGCCAGGACGGGATGGGCGACTGGGTGCGCTTCAAGCTCGACCAGGCCACCGACCATGTCCTGATCGACGAGGCGCAGGACACCAATTTGCGTCAATGGGAAATCGTCGATGCGATCGCCAGCGACTTCTTCGCCGGTTTCGGCACGCGCGGCGATCGCAAGCGCACGCTGTTCACGGTCGGCGACTACAAGCAGGCGATTTTCGGTTTCCAGGGCACCGACCCGCTCAATTTCCGCTGGGCGGAGCGGCATTTCCGCGACCTCGCCGAGGTGACGAGCGATATAAGCGAGATCGAGCCGACGCCGTTCGAGCAATTGGCGCTGACCTCGTCCTTCCGCTCGACTCAGCCGATCCTCGATTTCGTCGACGCCGCGATCGGCGTGCTGCCCGGCGGCGGGCTGGGGGTCGACGACAGCCAGCGCCACGCCAGCAAGGTCGCAGGCCCGGGCCAGGTCAATCTGTGGGCACCGACGCTGGCCGGCGAGGAGGACGAAGGCGAGGAGGGCTGGGTCGCCGACGCGGTGCGCGCGCATGCCACGCGGATCGCGGCGCAGGTCAGGGCCTGGCTCGATCCCAAGGACCCATTGATCCTCGAGAGCAAGGGGCGGCCGTTGCGCCCCGAGGACGTCATGATCCTGGTCAAGCGGCGCGGCGAGCTCGCCTCGCTGATCGTCGCGCGGCTCTATGCCGAGGGCGTGCCGGTGGCGGGGGTCGACCGCTTGCGCCTGACCGCGCCGCTCGCGGTGCAGGATTTGCTCGCGGCGATCCGCTTCGTACTCCAGCCGCAGGACGATCTGGCACTCGCCAGCCTGTTGGTGTCGCCGCTGATCGGCTGGAGCCAGGACGAACTGATGCACGCGGCGATAAAGCGGCGCGGCGGCCTCTGGGCGCATCTCCAGGCGACGCAGCCGGCCGAGCGGATCGCGCCGCTGGCGGCGATGCTGCGCCGCGCCGATTTCACCACGCCCTATGTTTTCCTCGAGGAAATGCTGACCGGCCCGCTGGATGGGCGGCGCAAGCTGATCCGGCGGCTGGGGCAGGAAGCGCGCGATCCGATCGACGAGTTGCTCAACGCGGCGTTGGAGTTCGAGCGGGTCGCCATTCCCTCGCTGCAGCGCTTCCTCGACTGGTTCGACCGCGGCGA
>NZ_JBQCCN010000072.1:0-9671 GCF_051962185.1 Sphingomonas sp. | reverse complement strand
TGTGGTCTGGGGGGGCCCCCCGCCCCCCCCCCCCCCCCAAATCCTCTGTTGGGGGGGGGGGGGGGGGGGGGGCGGGGCCCGGGAACCGCAACCGTTTCAGCTTTGCTGAAACCAAGTCTAGCGCCCGTATGAATTATCCGCGGTAGAAGAGCACTGCGACCACCGCGAGCACCAATGCGATGCCGACCGCCCACATCGCACGGACACGGCCGGCCTGCTGCTCGCGATAGTGATTGGCGACGAGGTCGAGCCAGTAATGGCCGGGCAATGTTTCCCGGATCACCCCCGCCTTGCGCAACCGCATCAGTTCGGCGACGTCGCTCGGCGCCGGGTTGAACGCGATGGCTTGTTCGGGGGCCAGCGCGTGTGCCGCGATCATCGCGCGGGCGATTCGCGAGCGCGTGCGCAGCATCGCCGGATGGATCGGCGGCGGGCCCGACGGTCCGGGCGGCGGTATCACGCCGATCAGGTCGAGCTTGCCGCTCATCCCCCGCCCGCCAGGAAGCCAAGCGCCGCACCGATCGCCACCGCGGCACCGACCGCCAGCCCGGCGCGGCGCCGGCGCGACTTGGTCCATTCGTCATAGGCCGGAATGTCGAGCCAATAGGTGCCCGCCTTGCCGACGTGGAGCACGCCCTTTTCGATCAGGCGTTCGAGCAGGCGTCGCTCGATGCCGCGGCTCGGCGCATAAGCGATCGCGCTATCGGCCGAGACCGCGTTCTGCGTCATGAAATGCGAGACCAGCCGCCGCCGTGCCCGTGCCACCGCGCCCGCCGCTGCTCCTGCCGCCGCTCCACCCATAAGCCTTACTCCCCCCGGTTTTTTGTCGGTTCAGCGAGCTGAACCGGGTTGCGGCAGCGAAGCTGCAACGACATCAACGTCGCTTGCCTTGATGGCGAATGTTGGGCGGACGGCCGCGGCGTTTCAAGACGCGTTGCGGCTTCTTGCCAGGCGGCGGCGCGTAGCGGCCCTCGGGCAGCTCGAAGCGCAGCGCGCCCGACACCGGATTGGCTTCCGCGAGGCGGAGCTCGAGCATCTGGCCGATCGCATATTCGTCGCCCGAATCCTCGCCGACCAGCTTCTTCGCCGCCTCGTCGAAGCGGAAATATTCGCCGCCCAGGTCGCGGACCGGCAGCAAGCCGTCGCCGCCGATCCCCTCGACCGTCGCGAAGATGCCGAAATTCTGCACGCCGGTGATTCGCGTCTCGACCAATTCCCCCACCTTCTCGGCCAGGAAGGCGGCGACATAGCGGTCGATCGTATCGCGCTCGGCCTCCATCGCGCGGCGTTCGAGCCGGCTGATCGCTTCGCCGATCCGCTCCATCCCCGCCGCCTCATCCGCGGTCAGACCGCCCGGGCCAAGGCCATAGGCCGCGACCAGCGAGCGATGGACGATGAGGTCGGCATAGCGGCGGATCGGCGAGGTGAAATGCGCATAGCTGCCGAGCGACAGCCCGAAATGGCCGTGATTGGCCGGCGCGTAATAAGCCTGGGTCTGCGAGCGCAGCACCTGCTCCATGACCTGCGGCCGGAAGTCCACGTCGCCGATCCGGTCGAGAATCTGGTTGAAGGTGGCGGGCTTGATCACCTGGCCCAGCGCGAACTTGACGCCCCAGGTCTCGAGATAGTTCTTGAGCGCGACCAGTTTCTCGCGCGCCGGCGGTTCGTGGACGCGATACATGACCGGCGCCTTCTTCGCTTCGAGCGCCTTGGCCGCCGCGACATTGGCCGCGATCATGTAATCCTCGATCAGCCAATGCGCATCGAGCCGCTCGCGCGGCGCGACCGACAGGATGCGCCCCATCTCGTCGAGCATCACCCGGCGCTCGGGCAGGTCGAGATCGAGCGGCTCGCGCTTGTCGCGCGCCTTGGCGAGCGCTTGCCAGCAAGCCCAGAGGGGGACCAGCGCGCCCTCGACCAATGCGTCATCCCAGCGAAAGCTGGGATCTCGTGCCTCAGCGGCCGGACTCTCCTCATGAGACCCCAGCTTTCGCTGGGGTGACGACCGGGCATCGATCGCGGCCTGCGCCTCCTCATAGGCGATGTTCGCCGCGATCCGCACTACCGCACGAGTGAAGCGCCACGACTTGAGCGCACCGTCCTTCGCCACCTGCAAATGACAGGCCAGCGCCGCACGGTCCTCGCCGGTCTTGAGCGAACACACTTCGGCCGACAGAATCTCGGGCAGCATCGGCACGACGCGATCCGGGAAATAGACCGAATTCCCCCGCCGTCGCGCTTCCTTGTCGAGCGCCGATCCCGGGCGGACATAGAAGGACACGTCGGCGATCGCGACCAATGCCTTCCAGCCGCCCGCATTCTGCGGATCGTCATCGGGCGCGGCCCACACCGCGTCGTCATGATCGCGCGCATCGGCCGGGTCGATCGCGACGATCGGCAAATGGGTCAGGTCCTCGCGCCCCTCGCCCAGCGGCTGCTGCGCGACGCGGTCGGCTTCCTCCAGCGCTTCTTCCGAGAAACGGTCGGGAATGTCGTGCTCGTGGATCGCGATCAGCGAGAAACTGCGCGGCGCGAACGGATCGCCCAGCCGCTGGGTGACGCGCGCGGTGATGCGCGGTGGCCGCCCGGCCTTTTCGGCGAGCACCAGATCGCCCGGCTCGGCATCGCCCGCGTCCGAGATTTGATATTGCCGCCGCTCGCGCTTCTCGACCCCTTCGAGCCACAGCCGATCGCCCTCGCGCCGGACCACGCCGAGCATCAGTTCGTCGCCCTTGGCGAGCTGCTTCATCGGATGCGCGATCCAGCCCTTTCCGGCCTCCTCGGTCCGCGCCAGGATACGATCGCCGATGCCGAGTGCCGAGCGCTTGCCGCGCTCGCGGACGCGCAGCCGCGGCACGGGCAGGCCTTCGGCTTCCCAGCGTTCGGGCACCGCCCAGACATTGCCGCCATCGTCGACATCGGTGATCCTGAGCACGGTCACCTTGGGCAGCCCGCCCATCTTGTGGAAAGCGCGGCCCGGCGCGCTGTCGATCAGGCCTTCGTCGGCCATGTCCTTCAACAGCGCCTTGAGCGCGATCTTTTCCTGCGCGCTCAGCCCGAACGCGCGCGCGATCTCTCGCTTGCCCGCCGGCTGGTCGGAGGACGCGATGAAATCGAGGATCTGCTGTCGGGTGGGAAGGCCGTGCTTATGTTTTGGTTTTGCCATGTCGGGTCAAGATAGGCTCGCCCGGCCTTCCCGTCACCCCATGCTCAGCGGGCCAACAGGTCGACGATGTCGCGAACCAGTCGGGTGCGCGGATCGACGATATAGACGTAGTCGTCGCGATACACGTAACGATAGCGGGCGTTGTACGGTACGCGCACGCGATACGCGCGCGGAATCGCGTCATAGCGCGTCCAGCCGCTATAGCCCGCGGGCACGCGCGCGCCGCGGTTCCAATAATATTTGCGCGCCTGCCCCGGCGGCATACAGCCGTTGCCCTTCTTGGCGAGGCCCGGCGGGCAGCCACCCCACCGGCCCTGGCCCGGATCGGCATTGGCCGGAGCGGCAAGCACGACGGCGGCGGCGAGCGTGCTCGCCGCGATCAGGAACTTTCGCATGGTCTGCGCATCCTCGCAGTTGACGACGGCAAGGAGAACCGGTGAGATCGTCGACTGTTCCGCCTCCGTGCCAAGCCAGGATCGAAACCGCTGACCTACGACCTTCTCATCGCCGGCGGCGGGATCAACGGATGCGCGATCGCGCGCGAGGCATCGCTGCTGGGATTGGAGGTCCTGCTGGTCGAGCGCGACGATCTCGCGAGCCATACCTCGTCCGCCTCGACCAAGCTGATCCACGGCGGGCTTCGCTATCTCGAATATTACGACTTCCGCCTGGTCGCCGAGGCGCTGCGCGAACGCGAATTGCTGGTCCATGCCGCACCGCACATCATCCGCCCGTTGCGCTTCGTCCTGCCGCAGGAGAATTCGGTGCGGCCGTGGTGGATGATCCGGATCGGGCTGTATCTCTACGACATGCTCGGCGGGAAGATGAGCCTGGCGCGGTCGCGCGGGCTGCGGGCGTCCGACAAGGCCTATATCGCGCCGCTCAAGGGCGGCGAGCGCGGCTTCGTCTATTCGGATGCGCAGGTCGACGATTCGCGGCTGACCCTGCTCAACGCGGTCGACGCGCGGGCCAATGGCGCCGAGATTTGCACGCGGGTGTCGCTCGACACGGCGCGGCGCGACGGCGACCATTGGAGCGCCACTCTGTCCGACGGCCGCACCGTCCAGGCGCGCGCATTGGTCAATGCGGCTGGGCCATGGGTGCATCTGATGCTCGACCGGCTCGGGCTCGACGGCAAGGCCAATGTCCGGCTGGTCAAGGGCAGCCATATCGTCGTGCCCAGACTCTACGAGGGCGACCACGCCTATATCCTGCAGCTTCCCGATCGCCGCATCATCTTCGCGATCCCGTGGCAGGGCGGAACCGAGATCGGCACCACCGACATCCCGGTCGAGCGGCCCGAGGACGCGGTCATCACCGACGACGAGATCGCGTATCTGTGCGAAGGCGCGAACCACCATTTCGTGAAACAGATTTCTCCGGCCGACGTGGCGCATAGCTGGTCGGGCGTGCGCCCGCTCTATGACGACGGCGCGAGCGAGGCGAAGGCGGTGACGCGCGATTACGTGCTCGAGCTCGACGAGGAAGGCCCGCCGCTCCTCAGCGTGTTCGGCGGCAAGATCACCACCGGGCGCCACCTCGCGGAGGACGCGATGGGCCGGCTGGGGCCGGTGCTCGGCGTCGCCAAGCGCCCGGTGTCGCGAGCACGCGTCTTTCCCGGCGGCGCGATCGCCGACTTCGACCAGTTCCTCGCCCAGACGCGTGCTACCTGGCCGTTCCTCGGCGACGCGCGATCGGCGCGCATGGCGCATGCCTATGGCACGATGCTGGGCGAGATGCTCGCGGGCGTGACCGACGAAACGGCCATGGGCGAGGATCTCGGCGGCGGGCTGACCGAGATCGAGGCGCGCTGGATGCGCGACCGCGAATGGGCGCGCACCGCCGACGACGCGCTGATGCGGCGGAGCAAAATGGGCCTGCATCTGACCGATGCCGAGCGCGCGCGGTTCGCCGAACGCTGGGACGCGCTGATGCGCGACGGCCAATGATCCTGGCATTCGCGCTCGCGATGAGCGCGGCGGCGCCCGCGACGCGTCCGGCCGCGCCGCATACTTGCCGCATCGTCCACGGCCGGCTGATGGCGACCAACGGCAATCCGGGCTTGCGTATCTGGGAAATCGGCTCGCACCATTATCTGGCGCTTGATGTCGGGCAGGATTTGTCGCTCGCCACGCTACCGGGCAATGTCCGCCGGCTGTGGATCGCTCGGACCCGCGGCGGATCGCTGTTCGACGCATCGATTTATGGCGATTTCCGCGTCTGCGCGCTGAAACCGCGCCGCGCCGGCGAAATGGAGATGGTTCACCTGGTCGCCGCGCGACACCTGGCCGCCGGTTCATACCGCTAAAAAAACGGCGTTTAGTCAGTCATTAACCGGCCTCGTTGCATAGCCGTTATCAGGGGCACCCGGGGGTCGGTGATGGCTACGACATTTTCGCATTTTCGCCGCCGGTCGACCGACGTCGCCTATTCTCGCGAACCGGTCCTGTCGGTCTCGCATGCCAGCGTGAAACGCCACCGCAAGGCCGCGCTCCACCAATTGTCGATCTACGGCTGCCGTCTCGCCAGCCGCATCGAAGCCGGCCAGGGCGAAGCGCTCACCATCCGCTTCGACCGCGACACCCCGATCGCCGCGACCGTGGTGTGGTGCGAAGGCGGCGTGATCGGCGCGCGCTTCGACCAGCCGATCGAGCGCGACGTCATGCGCGCGCTGACCCAGCGGCTCGGCTGACATCTCCCGTGATCCGCGCTAACGTTGCGCGGGCGAAACGGGGGTGGCGATGTTCCGGATGGTGGTGCGGCTCGACGGCGGCCGTGGGCTTGAGGTCGACCGGCTCAATTTCCTGACCGATGGCATCTATGCCATCGTCATGACCCTGCTGGTGCTCGAGCTCAAGATTCCCGAGGGGCTGGCATCCGATCGCATCCTGCCGGCATTGACCGAGGCCGGGCCCAAATTCGCCGCCTTCCTCATCTCCTTCTCCGCCGCGGCGGTCGGCTGGAGCTATGCCTATCTGTCGCACAGCGTGATGCGGCGGAGCAATTTCACCCACATGCTGCTGACCCTGGTGTCGCTGATGGCGGTGTCGCTGATCCCGTTCGCGTCGGCGGTAATGGGCAGTTATCCCGACTCGCCCTGGGGCTATATTCCCTATTGCGTGACGATCGGCGCGCTGACCGCGACGCTGACGATCGACATGCTGCTCAATCGCCGCGCCTTGGTCGATCCGCGGCTCGATCCCAGGATCCCGACCTTGTTCTGGATGTCGACCCTGGGCTGCATGCTGGTCGCGGTGGTCGGCGGAACATGGCTCGCCTTCTGGAGCCCGCGGGTGACCTTCTGGGTCATCGTCGTGGTCAGCGTGCTGATCTGGATCGACTATTATTATCTGTCGGCGTGGATCGGGCGCGAGACCGCCCGTATCGAGTCCGAGGACGCCGTAGCCGACAGCGCCGAGTGATTCCCGCCGCCGCGCCACCGAACGCCCGGCCGTCGCTCGCGCTTCAACGGTGATGGCGCGAGAAGAAGTCCCACATCAACGCCGTCCCATCGATCTTGCCGGTATTGCGCGTCACGCCCGGTCGTCCCAGCCCGCGTCCCGGCCAGCCATGCTCGGCGCCCTTCATGATGTAGAAATCGACATCCGCCCCGCTCGCGCACCCGGTCCATAGTTCGCGGACATAGTCCGCCGTCTCGCTCCGCGCCGGCTCCCGCGTGCAGCGATTGGCCGCCGCCCAAAAGGTCGCGGCATAACGCGACGGCTCGTACGGCATACCCTGCGAGCGGCGGACGATGCCGTTGGTGCTGGTGCCGCCGGCAACTGGTACCTGCTCGTCTTTCTCGGCATTGACGATCAGCATCGGAACGGCCGCGACCGGCCGAGGCTCGTTACCGAACAAGGCCCCGACGAACACCGCCGCGCCGGCGATGCGATCGCCGAGCTCGATCGCGACGCGCTCGGCCATCATCCCGCCGTTCGACATGCCGACGACATAGACGCGCCTGGGATCGACCGGCTGGGTGCGTTCGAGTTCGTCGATCAGCGACCGGATGAAGCCGATATCGTCGACCTGCTCGCGCATCGCGTACGCGCAGCAGCCGCCGGCGTTCCAGGTTTCGAGCTTGCCGAACCGCGCCGAGCCCTCGGGCAGCGCCAGGATGAAACCTTCCTTCGTCGCCTTGTCGATCAGGCCCGCCGATATGGCGACCTGCGCGCCGTTGCCGCCGCCGCCATGGAGCGCGATGACCAGCGGCCGGCGACCGCTGCCTGGCGGGACGAACAGTTGATAGGTACGATCGCCGATACGATGCGGCACGAGCGGACCGTCTGCGGCGGGGGCCGAGGCCGGCAGCTGGAGTGCGATGCCGACGAACCCCATCACGACCAAGATCCAGACCCAGCGCATGGCGGTCCTCCGTTGCCACTGCGCTGTCTAACGAGCGAGAGCGTCCGATCCTTCGCCACATCGAAAGCCCCTCCCCCTCAGGGGAGGGGCTGGAAAGCCCTCACCCGATCGCGATCACCGCGAGCGTGATGCGCGACAGGCAGACCAGCTTGCCGGCATCGTCGGTGATGCGGATCGTCCAGACCTGCGTGGTGCGGCCGAGCGACTCGGCCTTGGCGGTCGCGGTAACATGGCCCGACATCGCCGGCCGGATGTGGTTGGCGTTGATCTCCATCCCGACGGTGACCTGCTTGGCGGGATCGAGCGTCATTGCGCCGCCCATCGACGCCACCGTCTCCGCCAGAGCGACCGAAGCGCCGCCATGGAGGCGGCCGAACGGCTGGTGCGTACGATGATCGACCGGCATTCGCGCCGACACCCAATCGTCGCCGGCCTCGACGAATTCGATCCCGAGCAGGCCTGGCATCGATTTCCCGCCCATCGCGGTCATCGCCGCGAGGTCGGGTTTCCTGTTGTCAAACCAGATCATTCGCGAACTCCTATGGGCAAGGTCGTGCGGACGGTACGAGCGATTGCCGAAGCCTCGTCAGATGTAGAAGATTGCCGCGTTCTGCCGGTCGAGAAACTCGAATCTAACCGGCACCGACGACATTGTGCCCGATAGCCGGAAGTTCAGTTCGCCTTTGTCGCCGACGCCCAGCACCGTCAGTCTGAGCCCGTTGATGTCGACCGCTACCGGGTGGCCGGCAAAGGTGACCTCCACAGGCGCGGACGCCAGCGAGGTCCCCGCCCAGTCGTTGTACGAACTCATCCAGAAGGCGATCCTTACCGGCCCGGGCCGCTTCGGATTGAAATTGGACGTCCACACCAGATCCGCCTTGCCCTTCGGTCCCTGGGCATAGGGCACGCGATGGTAGCGGACCAGCGCAGGGAGGGCGATCGAGTGCTTGGCATAGGAAATGCCCATCAGCTTGCCATTGGTCGCGATCCCCAACGCGGTAGGCTGATTCGCATCTGCTCCACCCTTCATGGCGCGATCGAATTTCCCGTCGCCGTCGGTGTCGATCAGGCACGGGCCCGCTTTACCCATCCCTCGCGACATGATTGGACCGCAATAGATGTTTTCCGATGGATTGCTGTTTACCAGAATACTGCCGGCGCCAATGGCCGCGCCGGCTTCGCTAGCGATCATCTCCTGAATGGCGGAATCGATCTCGCCGTCCAACTCGACCGCAATTGGAACCGAAATGTCGATCGAAGTGAGCACTGCTCCCCGCGGCGCAGTGAACGTCGCGCCGGCGTCGAACGGGGCAGTCGTTGCGATCAGATCGAACGGGACGTTCGGCTTCTTGCGCGCAGCCAGACTAGCCGGCTCGAGCAGCAGTACCATCGCGGCCAGATATAAAGTGTAACGGATGCGGGGTCTGCGCATCTGCCCCTCGCTCAGTAAGCCCGGGCGATCAGCACGCGCTCGACCGCGGGCGCGCCGGTGAAGATGCAGGGGCCATCGGCCGGCGCGGCATCGCGCGGCGTGTTGCGCAGGGTGAGTTTGAGCGCCTTTAACTGGGCCTCGACCTTGTCGAGTTCGGCGCCGCTCGGCTTGGACCATTGCGCCAGCACCCAGCCCGGCTTCTCGACGCTGTCGGCGAAGAACGCCTCGAGGCCTTGCAGGTCGACGATGTCGGTCGCGATATTGCCATCGAGGCGCAGCTTGGCCTGATTGTAGAGGCCCTGCTGGATCTCGATCAGCAACGCCGCCGCCTGCTCGATGCAATCGGCCTTCGCGACCACCGCGCTGTCGAGCTTGCCGTCCTCGCGATAGAGCGCGTCGCGGCGGATCAGCGTGACGTTGCCGCCCGCCATGTCGCGCCCGCCGACCTCGATCACGATCGGCGCGCCCTTCTTGATCCAGCCCCAGCGCTTGGTCGCGGCCTTGGTCGCCTTGAGGTCGAGCAGCACGCGCAGCGGCTCGCCGAACGCGCTCTGCTTGACCAGTGCGTCGCGGAGGCCCTGGCAATAATCGATCAGCGCGGAATCCTCGTCATTGTCGCGCAGCATCGGCACGATCACGATCTGCCACGGCGCGATCTGCGGCGGCACGCGGAGGCCATCGTCGTCGCCATGCGTCATGATCAAG